>JANPOX010000257.1:0-2121 GCA_031428235.1 Bacteroidia bacterium
CTCAGGAACTAGGTTATCCTATGAGTATAACCAATGCCAGTATGTTATTGAGTAAAATATATTTTAATGAAGAAAAATATAAAGAAGCTTATCAAATGCAGGTATTGTATAAACAAATGGCAGACAGTTTAAATAATGAAAATAACCGGAAAGCTGGGATCCAAAAAAGTTTACAATATGTTTATGAAAAAAAAACAGTTGCGGATAGCATGAGGGTAACAGAAGAACGAAAAATATTTGCAGTAAAAAGTCAACAAGAAAAAATGCAACGCATAGCATTATACATAGGTATCAGTTTAATTGGAATATTTTCAATTTTTATGTTTAATCGTTTCCGAATAACAAGGAAGCAAAGAGACATCATTGAACTACAAAAAAAAGAAGTAGACAACCAAAGACAGTTAGCAGATGATCGCCGTATTATTGCAGAAGAACAAAAACATATCATTGAAGAGAAACAAAAAGAAATCCTTGACAGTATCCATTACGCGAAACGGATTCAACAAGCCATGCTCACGAGTGAAGCTTATATAACCGAGAATTTAAAAGCTGAATATTTTATTTTTTATCAGCCAAAAGACATTGTAAGTGGCGACTTTTACTGGGCCATGGCACACCACGGAAAATTTTATATTGCAACAGCCGATTGTACGGGACATGGTGTGCCAGGTGCGTTTATGAGCTTATTAAATATTAGTTTTTTAAATGAGAATGTGCTTGAGCGTGAGCTGGAAGAACCTGCTTCTATTTTAAACGAGCAACGCCGTGAAATCATTAAAGCTTTAAATCCAAGCGGTACCGAAAATTCTAAAGATGGTATGGATTGTATTTTATGTGCTTTTAATTTTCAGAACATGAAATTACATTTTGCGGCAGCCAATAACTCACTTTGGTTAATCAGGAATAGTACACTGACTATTTATAAAGGCGACAAAATGCCTGTTGGAATGTATCATGAACACGTGAAAGACTTTACTCCACAATCCATCGAATTAAGAAAAGGTGACCTGATATATACTTTTACCGATGGCTGCGTTGATCAGTTTGGCGGACCGAAAGGTAAAAAATTCATGTATAAAAAACTGGAGCAACTATTGTTGGCAAATCAGCATCTGCAAATGGATATTCAAAAAGAAAAAATCTCTAATGCTCTTAACGACTGGAGAGGCGCTATGGAACAACTGGATGATATCACTATAATAGGAATTAGAATATAGAAAATAAAATACTGGTTTCTGTTAATTCTTAATAGACACCTCGCTATATTTAATTTCAAAAAATTAACTCATATCAGACTTTTGAGGTAAATTAGCTATTTTTAGAGATATGTCATTTAAGGTACTGGTAATAGAAGACGAGAAAGCATTATTGGAAACTCTTAAACTAAATTTAGAGTTGGAACACTACGTTGTAGAAACATGTAGTTCGGGGGGAGATGCTCTATCAAAAATAAAAACTTTTGAACCAGATCTGATTCTGTTGGATATCATGCTTCCTGTATTAAATGGAATAGAAGTTTATAAGCAACTTAAAGATCATTTGATCACAACTCCAGTTATTTTTTTAACAGCAAAAAATAACGTGCACGATAAAATTGAAGGATTAAAGCTGGGGGCGGATGATTATATCACAAAACCTTTTGATCTGGAAGAGCTGCTTCTCAGAATCAACAATGTATTGAAAAGAAATAACCCTCAAAAACAAGATCTAACACTTTTTAAATTTGATAACTGTGAAATTAATTTTTCCACATTCCAGGTCTTAACAAGGAACGGAAACAAAGAAGATCTATCAAAAAGGGAAATAGCACTTTTGAAATTATTGGTTGATAACGTCAATAATGTAGTTTCAAGAGATGAGATCCTGGACAAACTCTGGACTAAAGATGAGAATCCATCATCGAGAACAATTGATAATTATATTTTAAATTTCAGAAAACTCTTTGAAGTGAATCAAAAAGAACCTGTTCACTTTTTATCAATCAGAGGAGTGGGTTATAAATTTACTGTATAAAAATCAGAAGCATTTTGTCAGTTCGAGCGCTGTGCCCGACCACTGGCGGGAAGTCGAGAACATTATCGAATCTTTTCAAAACGCTTAACCTCTACTCCATTAATTATA
>JANPOX010000258.1:0-2345 GCA_031428235.1 Bacteroidia bacterium
AAAAAAGATTTACCACGTTCAAAGTTCCGTTTCTTAACACCAAAAGAAGTTGACTTTTTGAAAATGTTGGGGTAAGAGAACGGTTTACACAGAGTTATAGAGTTAAAAGAGGTACACAGAGATTTGTGTATCTCTTTTTTCTTTATTTTTAAACTCAGTGAACTCTTAATTTCATTTTCTCTGTGTTGAAAAAATAAAAATCATGAATAAAATATATTACCTCTCCACCTGCGATACCTGCAAACGAATTATTTCTGATCTGGGATTAAAAGAAAAAGGCTTTGTGTTCCAGGATATCAAAACGGAAAAGATCACGGCCGGACAACTGGAAGAAATGAAACAATTAACCGGAAGTCACGAAGCTTTATTTAGCCGTATAGCAAGGAAATACAAGGAATTGGATCTGGGTTCAAAAAAATTATCTGAAGCGGATTATAAAAATTTTATTTTGGAAGAATATACTTTTTTAAAACGTCCGGTTATTTTTATTGGTAGTAAAGTGTTTGTTGGCAATTCGAAAGCAGTGATAGCTGAAGCTCAAGAAATGTTATTGAAATAATTCGATCAGCTTTTTTGTTTTTTTCGTATTGTTCATGGAAGTTATCAGTGTTTTTCTGTTTTCAATTTCATTAATAGAAAATTCTTTTGAGAACAATTCCTGAATGGACTTCATATATTCTGTTGGCGAATTTGCTATCTGACAGGCGGTACTTAATTGCGTTCCTGTGACCATGGAATCATTCACTATTACAAACCTTCCTGAATATAAAACATTCAATAATTTTAATTTCAATCCGGTTGCCTGTTCAGTGTACAAGCAATGAATTTGCGCATCTTCAATAAGACTTTGCATTTCCTGTTCCGAACAATTTTGTTTTAAAGAAATATGTGAGTGCAGTTTAATGGCTTCTATTAAATGAGGTGGAGGATTTAAGCCGGCAATAATAACTGATTGGGTGATCTTTGAAAATACATTTTTAATTAACCATAAGGCTGCATTATAATTTTCGGAAATGGATAAATTACCATGGTATAGTATATAATTTCCTTTCCCGGGTTTGCACTGTAGTTCGTCAAACCCATGAAAACTAGGTAAATAAATAGATGGAGTTTTAGGGTAATGCTTTTTAAAATAAGCCAGATCAGTTTCCGACACAGATAAAATACAATCAGCGTGTTTGATTTGTTTTTCGAAACGTTTTAGTTTAGCCGCTTCTGATTTTAAATATATTTTTTTTAATAACGATCGCTCACCTTTTGCCAGTTCCAAAAAATAATCGTGTTCAATATTGCTGTGCCTGAATAATTTCTTTCGGTTCTTCAGATCAGGGTCACTCAATAAATAACAGGTATGTAGAACTTCAAAGAGTATTGGGAAATCATCTTTTAATAAATTTTGTTTTAATTCTTGACTGATCCTTGATTTAACATTAAAGGGCAGTGAGGAAATGAGATTTAAAAATGAAAAATCCCTTTTATAATAATATACCTTTTCACAAAGCTTTTCTAGTTCAGAAGATTGTTTTCTGTCGGCATATTCAAAGCAATGCAGGATCACTTTTATGCCTTGCTGATGGAGACATCTTATTTTATAAAATACATCGATGGCACCACCATAATTAGCAGGGTAGGGGACATCAAAAGAAATGATATGTAGATGGTTCTGCATTTAGGCAAAGATAATAGAATATAGCTAGAGTCCATTCATTTAAGTCATGTGTCTTGTTCAGAAAGGTTAAGTTCGAAGCGCACGAAGCCAATAAAATTGGGAGTTTGTTTTTCACAAATGACCAATTTTTTGGAAAGAGCAACGATGAAATCAGACATTATGAACAGACACAATCTTATTCAAACATAAAGCTGTTTGAGATAATACCAGCATTAAAATTTGTGATAAAACTCCCATTTGGTTTATAGACTTCTATTTTTGATTTTTGAACATAATCAATGGCATCCGAAACATAGATCGTGTAATCTTTTGGATTTACACCCAGTCCATAAAAGAGCTTGGAGCCTTGGTTTATAAGAGTGTTTGAAGGCAATGAAACCGAAGATATAGTAAACTGATATACTCCATTATTTAAATAATATAAAGTATCATGTGTTTTATTGATGCGTAATTTATTAGGACTTTCTCCACTATTAAAACTCAGGCTTTGTTCAACCTCTAACGTTACCGGATTGATCCTACTTAATTTACCAGCCTGTGTTGAACCGCCACTACTTAAAATCCAGATCTTCGAATATTTATCAAGGCAAATACTGGAACTTCCTTTTCCAACATTAATACTATCCGTCAAAAGATCTGTCGCTGTATTGATCACATAACAATAATCCGAATTAGA
>JANPOX010000259.1:0-7803 GCA_031428235.1 Bacteroidia bacterium
AAATCCCTGTGACAATAAATTATATTCAAAATTATTTGATACAAAAATGGTTGATGGATAACTTAAGCTGTTTCCTAAAAATTTGATTGCTAATTCATGCGGCGTTTTGGGAGCAGGTGATGTTGGTTTATAAACTTTGCCATTATATTCTATGGTATCTTTAGTTTCCGCATTGAATTTAATCGGGTAATAAAACTGATTAACATATCCTGCAATATTTGGATTAGAATACGTGGTTTTCATCATGTGCTTGCACCATCCGCACCAGTCTGTATAAATATCAATTAAAAAAGGTTTTGGTTGTGTTTTGTTCAGTTCCTGTGCTTCTTTTATTGTTAGCCATTTCACCAAACCCTCTTCCGACTGGGCAAAAGAAATCGAATTGAAAATGATAAGTGTAATAATTACATGTAAGTACCGCATTCGTCAAATTTTAAACGATATAAAGATAAAACTATTCTTTGAAATTGATGTGTTTTCCCATTGTTCCCCTAAACCTATACCAAAAACTCTGAGTTTCAGTAATGGGAACAAATTTTTCAATTTTGTATCCCTGGTAGTTAATTACAGGCTCACGATGTTCTAAAGTTTTTAAGGTATCAAATATAACGGGTAAGTATTTCAGATCTTTTAAACGACGTTTTCCAAAGCGGTATGTCATTTTGGTTTGAAATGGATCTGTGCTTAATGCTATTTTCTGATAGCCTAAAATTTTCGCAAGTTTATAACTATACCATATATTTTCAGTACTGTGTTGCGCTTTATCTTCAATGAGGATATCATCGGCTGGAACCCCATACTCAATGGCATATAATTTCATGATTTCTGCTTCGACATAAGGAGAGTAAACTGAACTTCCGCTCATAATTATTTTTTTTGTAAGTCCTATTTTATAAAGATGTACAGCCCATATGACCCGCATTTCCATGGTGCGATCCCATTTGGGTTCTAAAAAAGGAACACCCGGTACAATGATAGCATCATACTGTTTGTTTGCAGAAAGAGCCCTGTTGGTGAGTTTCTGGGCAGATGGATGAAACAAAGCACAAGAACTGAAAAAAATTAAACTTAAAAGTGATAGAAGTATTTTATGCATGAATGCTTAATAAACAGGTTCAATAAATAAACGAAATTGGTTAATATTTTTTTATCTAAATATAATATCATTAACCCCAAATAACAATTTTGTTTAGTTTTTTGTTTTAAGATGGCTTAAATTAGTCCTTTATAATATATAAAACAGTCATTGACAACCAAAGAGGATATTTTTTTTTATTTAAAAAAGCATTGGGGATACGAAACTTTTCGCCCATTGCAGGAAGAAATTATTGAAGCCATTCTTTCTAAAAAAGATACTCTTGCATTGTTACCAACAGGTGGCGGAAAATCTATTTGCTTTCAAATTCCCGGACTTGTTATTGGCGGAACATGCCTGGTAGTTTCACCCTTAATTGCTTTAATGAATGATCAGGTCAGAAATCTAAAAAATAAAGGGATCAGTGCAGTAGCAATCACTTCTTCAATGAATGCAAAGGAAATTGATATTGCTTTAAATAATGCTGCTTACGGTCACGTGCAGTTTTTATATGTTTCGCCGGAAAGAATTGAGAACGAAACTTTCAGGCAACGTTTATCCTATTTGCCGGTTGGTTTAATTGCTATAGATGAAGCGCATTGCATTTCTCAGTGGGGATATGATTTCAGGCCGAGTTATTTAAAAATAGCCGAGTTAAGAGAATATTTTCCAAAGGTTAATATTATTGCTGTTACTGCGAGTGCAACAAAAGAGGTTGTAGAAGATATTCAGTTAAAACTTGATTTTAAAAATCAAAGCGTATTCAGGCAATCTTTTGAGAGAAAGAATATCAGGTACGTTGTTCAAATTGAAGAAAATAAATTTGATAGGCTTCTGAAAGCCATTCACAATATTGGTGGCTCTGGAATTATTTATGTCCGCAATAGAAAAAAAACAGAGGAAATAAGTAAATGGCTTATTCAAAATAATATTCGGGCTTCATTTTATCACGCTGGGATTAATGCCAATGATAGAGCAGTTGTGCAGCAAAACTGGATCGATAATAAATCGCAGGTTATTGTTGCTACCAACGCTTTTGGAATGGGAATTGATAAACCCGATGTCCGTTTTGTTGTCCACTTAGATTTACCTGAAAGTTTGGAAGCTTATTTTCAGGAAGCGGGTAGGGCAGGACGAGATGAAAAGCCGGCTTATGCGATTTTATTGTGTAATAATTATGATGTTGTATCTTTAAAAGAACACTATGAAGAAAAAACACCAAGCATAGAGCAGATCAAACAGTCTTATCAGTCTATATTTAATTTTTATCAAATTCCTGTAGAGAGCGGAGAAGGTTTATCAGTAAGTTTTGATATCAATGAGGTTACCAGAAATTATAATTTAAAACCTGTTGTATTATATAATTCTATAAAATGTTTAGAAAAAGAAGGTTATTTTTCTTTTTTGGATGGAGGCTATGAGCCTTCTAAAGTGATGATGGTTATGGGAAAGGACGATCTTTATAATTTTCAGATTAAATTTGCGAAATACGAACCGTTAATTAAAGTTCTATTGAGAAGTTACGGAGGCTTGTACGAACAATATATTCCTATTAAAGAAAAAGATGTAGCTTACAGGGCTAAAATTTCAGAACATGAATTAGCGGGTCAATTAGAAAATCTCCATAAACAAGGTGTTATTTCTTTTATTCCTCAAACCAGTTTACCCAAATTAATTTTTTTACAAAACAGAATTAATTTAAAGTTCGAAAATATTCGCCTTGTGAATTACCCGATATTAAAAGAAAAGGCATTGACAAGAATTAGCAGCGTTGTAAATTATGTGACAGAAAAAAATATCTGTAGAAGCCGTTTACTGTTGGCCTATTTTAATGAAACTGACTTTCGTGATTGTCATTATTGTGATGTATGTATAGAGAAATATAAACGTAATTTGGAAACAGACGAAGGTTTAATGGAGAATATAAAAATAGAGCTGGGGTTTCAAACCTTAAAACTACAAGACTTGATTCAAAAATTTCAATCCGTGAATACTAAAAGATTAAATAGCGTAATTAATAATATGATCGATAATGATATATTAATCATAGATCCTGAAAAGAATATTTTTTTTAAATAACACTTGCTTTAAAATTGATAAAATGAAAACATACGGAACCTTGTATTTATTACCTGTTGGTCTTGGTGAATGTAACCTGGAGGATGTGCTACCAAAACGAAATTTAGAGTTAATAAAAGCACTTACCTTTTATATAGCAGAAAATGCAAAAGATGCACGAGCTTTTTTAAAACAATGCAATATCCCTGATATCACAAAGGCTGAAATTTCATTGATCAATCAGCATGTGAAAGTAATTGAAATGGAATCTTTTTTGCAGCCCTTAATAAATGGAAACGATATGGGATTAATGAGTGATGCTGGTTGTCCAGGCATTGCAGATCCTGGTGCGGATATCATAAGATTAGCGCATCAAAAAGGAATCAAAGTAGTGCCTTTGGTTGGCCCAAGTTCCATTGTGTTATCTATTATGGCAAGCGGTTTTAATGGACAAAATTTCGCATTCAATGGTTACCTTCCAATAAAAAGCGATGAAAGGTGCAAGCGCATGAGAGAATTAGAACAGTTATGTTTAAAGTTTAAACAGGCGCAGTTTTTTATTGAAACGCCTTACAGAAACGAAAGTGTTTACGAAGATCTTTTAAAAACGTTGCTGCCCACCACTAAATTATTAGTAGCAACACATGTTACTTTAAATGATGAAAGTATTTCCGTAAGACCTGTATCTGCTTGGAAAAAAACATCTGTTCCGGATTTCTTCAAAAAACCTACAGTTTTCGGGATTTATTTGTAATATTTCAACATTTCTATTTTAGATAAAATACGTTTAATTGTCGATAAAAATCTATTTATCTTAGATAAAATCTATTCTAAACTTTTTTAGGCAATAGTTATCAAAAATTAACATATAATTTTGTTTTATCAGATGACTTCCATTACTTCATCATTACTAAACATTCAATCAAATGAAAAGAATTTTACTTACAATTACCGCGGCAATTAGTGCCTTTACTGTTTTTGCTCAAACCCCTCCTCAACGGGATTGTGGCACTATGCAGCATCATGAATATTTAAAACAAACTCGTCCTGGATACGAAACTGATTTAAATCAGTACAACCAAGTAATTGAACAATATCTTCTGGATAAAGCGGCAGGTTTAAATGCTTCTAAAACTAATAATAGTTCTGCAATTATTACAATTCCGGTTGTAGTGCATGTGATATATAGATTAACTTCTGAAAATATTACAGATGCACAAGCTATCTCCCAAGTTCAGGTTTTAAATAATGACTTTGCGAAGTTAAATGCTGATGCTATAAAAGTTACACAGCCAACATTTTCAACTGCTGCTTCAGGTGCGCAAATTCGTTTTTGTTTAGCTCAACGCGATCCCAATGGAAACCCTACTACTGGCGTAACTCACAAAACAACAACAGTTACAGCGTTTTCAACAAACGATGCCGTAAAATCAAATGCGACTGGCGGACAAACTGCCTGGGATGTTACCAAATATGTAAATATTTGGGTTTGTAATTTAGGGACCTCTCTGTTAGGATACGGAGAATTCCCAACAGCATCTTTAAGTAACACTTGGGGTTTAGTTTTAAACTATAGATATACAGGAAGTGGTGGTTCAGCGCAAGCACCATTTAATTTAGGAAGAACAGGAACGCATGAATTTGGACACTGTTTTAATTTATTTCATATTTGGGGAGATGATAATGGGGCTTGTACAGGTTCGGATCAATGCGCTGATACTCCTAATCAAGCGAATTCCAGTGGCGGGACTTTTCCTGCAGGCTCCATTCAAACAGACGCTTGTTCCCCATCTAGTCCTGGCTATATGTGGATGAATTACATGGATTATACGGATGATGCTGCCATGTATATGTTTACAGCTGGTCAAGTGGCACGAATGGAGGCAGTAGTAAATAATGCACCATGGAATGTATTAGCAACTTCTTTAGGCTGTACGCCGGTTTCTGCTTTAGATGCTGGCATCTCCAGTATTATTTCTCCTGTAAACGGATCTTCTACTTGTAATAACAGTGTAACGCCCAAAATCACATTGAACAATGCGGGTTCTACAACTTTAACATCGGCTACCATACTTTATAAAATGGATGCGTTAACTACCCAAACATTAAACTGGACAGGTTCATTGGCATCAGCTAGTTCAACTGTTTTAACTTTAAATAATTATGCAGGTTTAACTAACGGTGCACATACATTCTCAGCAACAGTAGCTTCCCCTAACGGAGGAACAGATGGGAACGCTGCAAATAATACATTAACTTCTACATTTACTGTTATAACTGCACCTGCTGGTGCGGCTTTGCCTTTTGTGGAGCGTTTTGATGGAGTTACATTTGCTCCAACAGGATGGCTGGAAACTAACGTTAATGTTGCTGACGCAGCGTATTCATGGACCAGGTTAGCGAACACAACCGGTATTATAGTGGTACCAACAACTACAGGTTGCGCCAAAATGGATAATTTTGCAGGTAATAATGATATTAGTGGACAGAAAGATGCTTTGCGTACTCCTGCTTTGAATTTATCGGGAGCCAATAGTTCATTAAGAGTAGTATTTGATAGGTCTCACAGAATGTACAGCACAGCAGATATTGATTCATTAAATATTTATATATCTACTGATTGCGGTGGATCCTGGACAAGACTATATACTAAAGGCGGCGCTCAGTTAGCAACGGTTGCCGGCACTTTAACGACAGCGTATACTCCTACTTCAAATACACAATGGGCCAGAGACAGTGTTAGTTTAGCTGCGTATGTTGGTCAGGCAAGTGTGTATTTAAAATTTGAATCCCGCAGCGGATGGGGAAATAATTTATATTTAGATAATATCAATGTTAAATTCACTCCTTCATCAGGGCCACCAGTGGCTAACTTTACCGCAGCAACTGCAAAATGTGTCGGAAGCCCTATTGCATTTTCAGACGCATCAACCAATGTTCCTACAAGTTGGTCATGGACGTTCCCTGGAGGAACACCTTCTTCTTCCACTTCACAGAATCCGAGCATAACTTATACTGCAACTGGAGCTTATACCGTAACCCTAATTTCTGCCAATAGTTCAGGAACAAGTACTCCAGTATCACAAACGATTACCGTTAACGCCAACCCTGTTGTGGCTGCATCAAATACAACCACTTGCTCGGGAAGCGCGGTAATTTTAACAGCCAGCGGAGCTTCTACTTATAATTGGAATACAGGAGCAACAACTTCTTCCATCTCCGTTTCGCCAACAACGGCCACAAATTACACAGTAACAGGAACAACTGCTGGGTGTACCAATACAAAAACATTAAGTGTTACTGTTAGTCCATCACCAACGGTTGCGGCTACTTCAAAAACAATTTGTATTGGAGCGGTAGCCACTCTTACAGCCAGCGGTGCTAATTCCTATAGCTGGAATACAGGTGCAACAACTTCGTCTATTTCTGTTACACCAACAACCACAACAAATTATACTGTAACAGGTACAAGTGCAGCTGGTTGTACAAACACTAAAACAGTAAGTGTAACGGTTAGTCCTTTACCTAATGTAGCTTCTACATCTGCCACTATTTGTGCAGGTTCAACAGCAACTATTACCGCGAGTGGCGCCAGTACTTACACATGGAACACCGGAGGAACAGGTGCTAACTTAAGTGCTAGTCCTTCTGCTAATACAACGTATACTGTAACAGGTACATCTGCCGCAGGTTGTGTTAAAACTAATACGGCGATGATCACAGTGGGTTCGGCGCCATCTATATCAGTTAATTCAACTACTATTTGCGCTGGTTCTACTGCAACATTAACTGCAAGCGGTGTTACTACCTTTACCTGGAATACAGGATCTAATGCATCTAATATCAATGTAAGCCCTACCGGTACAACAATCTATACAGTAACCGGAAATTTAACAGGATGTACAACGCCTGCTTCACAAACAGCAACAGTAAATGTTAATCAAGTACCAAATGTTACTTTAGGAACTATTGCAGGACCACTTTGTAATAACGGTGGACCTGTATCTTTATCAGGTAGCCCAAGTGGTGGTACTTTCTCAGGAACCGGAGTTGTTGGATCTTCATTTGATCCTTCCCTTTCAGGTTCAGGAACATTCACTGTCATGTATAATTATACAGACGGAAACGGTTGTTCTGCTGTTGATAGTAAAACTGTTAGCGTTATTTCATGTACAGTTTCTGGTGTTACAGAATTAGCAAATTCATCAATTACAGTTTATCCTAATCCAGCTAAAAATGTTGTTTATATTAATATGAACCCAGTATTAGTTAATCAGGCAACTATTCAAATGTATGATGCCATAGGTAAATTGGTGATTTCTGAAAAAGTAAAGAATACAATTACAACAATTTCATTATTAGATTATGCCTCAGGAATTTATTCCATCAGGGTTGTATCTGATAGTAATCAAAGTATTATTAAATTGATTAAAGAATAATCAGTTGATTGATATTTAAACTTAAAACCCGCTTCCTGTGAAGCGGGTTTTTTTATTGTGTAGAACAATTCTAATGGATGTGATACGTTGAACCCAATCTTGCCTTCAAAAATAGTGACATATAATTGTATCGTTTCTATAGACAACTTTAAGCCCGTATATCTGTTTATTAATTTTCAAGATCGCAATGAATTTTCCATTGGAAGAGTTTACCAACAATCTGTTTCGAAT
>JANPOX010000260.1:0-4972 GCA_031428235.1 Bacteroidia bacterium
AAAAAAATAGTGGTAGGAAATGCCAGCACACTATTTAAAAATGGTAAACTTTCAGAAGCTTTTTCTTTTCCGGTTAATCCCGTTAATAAAACTTCATATCCTAAATTAAAGCGACTGATTAAACGCTTTAAATTATTTTGCGCTCGTTCTTTATCCATTGTTCTTTCATAAGCCAGTGCAATAATTTCTAAACCTTTTTTATTGTATTTTTTATACACTTCAGATAAATAAGCACTTTCGTCCATACAGTTGGGGCACCAGCTTCCCATTATTTGTATGATGACTACCTTGTTTTTATATTTTTTGTCACTCAGACTTATTTTTTTATTTTGAGCATTGTAAAATGAAAAAGTTATTTTTTGTGATGGATCTTTTAAATAGGTTAAGCCCTCCGAATTTCTCAACTCAAATGTTTCGTTGCGCTTTGCTATCCAGCCTTCATGCCATGTTGATCCTGAATAAAAAGAAGCTTTATTAATATCCTCGCCATTATTTTCTGCCATAAATAAAAAAGCGTGTGACCCATCGAAACAGCTTAAGTATAGCTTTCCATTATGCACCATTCCTTCCAAATAACGGTAATCCCCCGTCTCTGTTAAAAATGTTCCTTCAAGGTATGCACTGCCATTCTTGTGTGTAAATAAGCCGATGGCTTTACTGCTATCTGCCATGCCAGGACTAAAAGTCACTTCCCATTTTCCTTCATAAAAATTATGTGATTTTCCAGGCACAAATGGAAAGCGCATGATATTTCCAAATTGAGCTGTAAAGGCAATGATGTTGTTTTCTTTCTTGGTATGATTGATCCAGACCCCTGTTAATATACTATCCCCAACAATCTTTGTTCTAAACTCTGTGTCAAAAACCGGCAGCTTAAAATTGAATGAGTCTTTTTTAATTGTTGTTTCATTCACTACAATACGTTCCTGCGCATTATGAATAATTAATTGATATTTCCCTTTTACGTTTTTGATTTCAAAATTAAAAGGGAGTTCAGTACGCTCATTTGGATTTAAAAAAAGAACGCCTCGCCATATTCCGGATTTTATTTGAGCTGAACAAAAAGAAGCTGTAAACAGAAGAACAAGGACAAAGGTTTTCATTATGCTAAGTAAAAAGTATTTTTTGATAAAACCAATTATCTGGCCTCAATTTCATCAAGGAAAATAAAAGCGTCGCCACCTTTTCCGGGATGCCAGTCTAGTAGCTTACCAAAATTAACCGCTTTTACTTTTATAAATCTTGCATTAATCTTTTCAGGGTTTTTCTTGAAAAAGGTTCGCATTTGCAAATTATAATCATCTGCTGCTATTCCATTTTCAATAAGTGCGAAAGGAACATAGTTTGTCCCGTCTTCAGAAATATGAAATTCTACCCGTTTTGGGTAAAGGATCCAGGAACGGGTATCTTGTAAAAAAGTAGCATTCACATATTGAATAGAGGTAATCTTACCCAAATCAATAATACAATTAAAATCCTGTCCCTGATATCCTTGCCATCCGCCACTTCTCCAGTTTGTGGTGCCATGCTGCCCATCTATAATCCCATCATCACCACCTGCATCATATTGTTTTGAGTAATTACTTTGAATGCTGATCTTCCAGTGATTAGTTTTCTTATACACTTGTGCAGTTGCAGTACTACTCATTTCATTATTTATAAAAGCCTTTGCTTTAATAATGGTTGATGAATCGCAATTAAATGGTGCAGTGTAAATGTTTGATTGTAATGTTGGTTCCGTCCCATCTAAGGTATACAACAATCTGACTTTAATATCCGGATGCACAATACTAACAGACTTCGTACTTTCTGTTAATTTATTTGGAGCGTTAATAGTTGGTGTGATAATAATTTGTTTGTCTGTAATAGCTGTGGATGGCCTTAAAGACTCAGATTTTCCAAACCCATTTTTATCATCTAATTTTTCCTGCATCATAAACTCTATTTTTCCGCCACTCATGATTGCCTGGTGTGATAGAGCAGAACTATTGGATGTTTTTCCGTTTAACAATGATGATTGAATGTACTGGAATGTTGAGGAAGAATTTTGTTTAGCGATTTTAAAAATCTTGCCATTCTCTAAATTAATTTTGACATCATCAAATAAAGGAAAGCCAATAGTGTATTCTGGTTTGCCCGGACATACCTGGTAAATTCCCATAGAACTTAAAACGTACCAGGCGCTCATTTGTCCGCAGTCTTCATTACCGATTAAACCGTCAGGATGGTTTTTGTAAAATTCCGACAGGATCTGATAAATTTTTTCCTGCGTTTTATGTGGCTTGCCTAAATAATTATACAAATAACTCATGTGGTGGCTTGGTTCATTACCATGCGCGTACTGTCCAATTAAACCGGTTATATCGGCTTGCGTTCTTCCTTCAGTTTGACTGTTGGCCAAAAATAATTCATCTAACTTTTGTTCCAATTTACTTTCACCACCTATTAATATAATAAGCCCTGTAACATCCTGCGGAACAAAAAAACTATACTGCCAACTATTAGCCTCGGTAAAATGATTGTTAACTTCTCTTGGTTCAAAGGGAGACAACCAGTTTCCGTTTTTGCGCGGCCTCATGAAACCTGTTTTTTTATCAAATACATTTTTATAAGCCTGCGAGCGATTGATGAACAGAGCAAAGTCCGTTTTTTTATTTAATTTTTTTGACACCTGTGCAATGCACCAGTTATCGTAAGCATATTCAAGAGTCTTGGATACACTTTCTGCTTCGTCTTCAATTTGTAAATAATTATTTTTATTGAAAACAGGAATGCCCTGGTTAGTATAATTCGATGCAGCAACCATCGCTTCGTAAAGTGCATTTTTGTTGAAGCCTTTCATGTTTTTAGTAATCGCATCAGCTATCACTGAAACGCTATGAAAAGCGATCATACAGTTGGTTTCATTAGCGGAAAGTTCCCACATTGGCAAGCGCCCGCTTTCTTTATATTGTTGTAAAAAAGAATTAATGATATCAGCTGTTCTTTTTTGTTCCACAATTGTAAATAACGGATGTAACGCCCTGAAAGTGTCCCACAATGAAAATACGGTGTAAGGAGTAAAGCCGTTAGCCTGATGTATTTTTAAATCACGACCCCTGTATTTTCCATCCACATCACCCGCTAAAGACGGATGAATAAAACAATGATATAAAGCGGTATAAAAAATGGTCAATTTTTCGGGATCTTTACTTTGAACATCAATTTTTGACAATTCTTTTTCCCAACTTTTCTCTGCCTCTTGCTTATATTTTTCAAAATCCCAATGTAGAGCCTCAGCTGTTAAATTTTTTGCTGCGCCTTCAATGCTTGTTTGCGAGATCCCAACTTTAATCATCAATGGTTTATCGTCACTGATGTTAAATTGAAGAATAGCCGCTTCCGTTCTTTCCGCTACTTCATTTGGTTTTTTGATGGAAGCACTGGTAGCGCTGATGGTTTTAACGGTGAGAGGTTTGTTGAACTTCATTATAAAATAAACATATTGTTCGTTAGCCCAGGCTTCACTTATACGTGAGCCAACCGCAGTGACACTGTCTATAATTTTAAAAGTGCTTCTTAATGTTTTATCACGATGAAGCAGGTCGATTACAATTGTACCCGTTTCAGCTTTGGGAAAAGTATACTGATGGATACCCACCCGTTGAGTAGCGGTTAATTTTACATCGATTTTATTTTCCAGTTGTACCTGGTAAAAACCAGCGCTTGCTTTTTCTTTTAAGTGAGAAAATTTTGTAGCATACTCTTTCTTTTTAAATCCTGTTTCTCCAATGGTCGGCATGATTAAAATATCACCGTAGTCACTGACGCCTGTGCCGCTTAAGTGAGTATGAGAAAATCCATAAATAATGGAGTCAGAATAATGGTATCCGCCACACCCTTCCCAGCTGCCATCAATTCGTGTATCGGGACTTAACTGAACCATTCCAAAAGGAAGAACCGCTCCTGGAAATGTGTGACCCGCAGCACCTGTACCAATAAAGGGGTTGACATAGTGCGCATATTTTGTTTGAGAAAAAAGACATTGACCCTGAATAAAAAAAACAAGATATAAAATAAAAAAGGCTTTCATAAAGTTAAACTATATACACTTTAAAAATACTGTTTTATTAGAGTTTAATAGCTGAGTTTACAAACTATTAAAGCTACAATTTTCTTGTAGAATATAGATCCTAAACAGCCTATTGTAGTGTCTACAACATAAAGTTTAAGTAACAGTCTTTATTCTTCTTCATCATTGTAAAGTGCCAGTAATTCTTTAGGGTAATCGTCTTTTAAAATATATACACCGGTCATAGGATTAACTACTTCACGTATACTTTTTAATTGAACATAAAAAGTAAAACCATTTTCTGTTTCTTTCTTTTCTGTTTTATTAATCGCTTTTTTAGAGAAAGGCAACAAGGTGACAACCCCATTATCTAAAGTGCATTCCAATACTGTCATATCAGGAATTTCAAAACTAAATTCATCGTCGTTAGGGTATAACCCATTTAATAAATAAGTAGTGTTATTAACGACTTTGAAATTGGTGACGTTCCCCTGCACTTCAAATTCATCTTCCCATAAATATTTAATATTGTCTTCTGTTTCATCCCCTTCATTTTCCTTATCGGCATATGCCTGGTTAAACTTTGAGTTTACGAGTTTAACATTGATTGTTACTTTCATTTTTTGTTTTTAAAATAGATTAATGTCCTGTTGATATTTGTGAATCAAAATTTACTCCCTGTTGTTTAAGCAGTTGCTTTGTTTTATAGCCATAAAAAGCAAGGTATAAAAAACAGAAGATACCAACCAAATAACTTAAGTTAATACCTATAACATCTGGCCCTGCTAACCATCCTTGAAATAAACTGATGAAACCTCCACCCATAATCATCATGATCAGGTAACTTGAACCCTGATTTGTTTGTTTACCTAAGCCTGAAATAGCTAAGGTATAAATGCAAGGCCATAAAGTAGAACAGAA
>JANPOX010000261.1:0-2710 GCA_031428235.1 Bacteroidia bacterium
CGATCTAGTATTTCAAAATCGAGCTCAACTTTTGGTTAAATTAATCCGTATTTAATAAGTCACTAGGGGGACGCATGAAATACTATATGATTAATACCAACAGAAAAGCTGATCCGTACGGACACGATGAAGAGACAATACTAAGCGAACAAATCGTAGCGTTATATTTCGAGGGTCATAAGGAAAAAATCGACAAACTAAATGACGGTGATGTCGTATTTTTATATTCGAATGAAAATGGCATTATTGCTTGCGGTGAAGTTTTTGGCCCAACACAAAAGCGAAATTATAAAGGTTTAACTAAATTTAAAAACGAAGAATACTTTAAAAAATTTAAATCAGTTGTTAAACCTCAGCAGCCAATTACTGTGAAACAAATGACAACACTGTTCGGCAAAAGACCAATGGTAATCCAATCATTTATACAGCTTAGTGAAGAAAACGGTCAGATTTTGTTTGATACTGTAGTAACAAAAGCGCGACATCTTAGAGTTGCCTAGTTCTATTCAAAACAGCCATTAAGCGAGACTTAAAATCATCTGATATTTGAGCTCGTCTTACCAATTCGTCAATCAATTGTTTTTTTGAGACGGATTTTAATAATTCAGCATATGTATCTTGGTTCGCGGGTGTATCCTTAATACCAATCAGCGCCACACCAGTTAATATTACTTCAGTTAAAACAGATTTGTTGTCGGGTAAATAATCTGGATTAACGAATTCAATTGAAAGTGTAACCGGAAAAGCGGGATCGTTTTTCTTTAGCAGTTCGTAGAATTTTTTAGCCTTTATGGTCTTTAAAAAGACAATACCTTCGATATATAGCTCGCCGTTAATAATTTTTGCGACTTCAATGCTACCGATAGTATCATTATCGTGTTCTGCGTTGACTATAGCCTTACCTTGTTTCACCAAGGATAAGTTAATACCGTGCTGTTTGATTATTTCACCATGATTATCTCGAGATTCAGTACTAGCGATGCCTGAAAATCTAAAGAATTGAGAGCTTTTTTCTTTTATTTTAACTGTGATCTTTTTCATTCACCAGATGATACAATTTCATTATGACTACTTATTTAAAATATATCTTCGGTGATTTCCTGTGTAATTTCCAATACCCACTTATCAAGGTTGATTTTATTATTTCTAAGCATCTCTATTTCGTTTTCAGAAAGACTATCCAATAGAAAAGTGCGAATGAACTTCAAATATTCACGTTGTGTGTAATTTGGAAGACCATTCGTACTCTGAATCACCATAATTATTTTACGTTTTATCATTTTCATCGTTGGACGCATCGGCAGCCACCTTTAATGCTTTAGTTTTCCTGCGACCTTCAGAAATTTTCTCACCTCGATACTTTTCACTGATGTTAAACACGACAAGCTTGCCGCCGCGAACTTTCCGAGCATGTAAGGGCTCGCTTGTTCCATACTTGGGACATGTTTTGCCCTGATACAAATCTTTCAAAATCTGAAATTCTATTTTTAGTACTTTGGCATGAGTATCAATCATTTCATCTATCTGGGATTTTTTATTAAACATAATAGTCTCTCCTTAGTGCGCCAGCATTATCAGATGAATTAAACTCTGCAATACTCATTGTAGATTCGTATCAGACCGGTAATGCATGTTTGGATTACTGTAGATACTTGGCCTTGCGCGTGGAAGTTAAACTAAGCAATTATTAATTTTCTCAAAAAATGTAACACTTTCAAAGAACGCAGGAGAGTAGTGCTATTACTATTCTCCTGCGAAATACTAATTCTTATTTTGCCGGATGCTTATCTTTGCTTTATCTGCTCTTGACCAGAGTTCATCAAGTTCAGGATCATCCGACTTAGTAACCAATGATTCGGTCATTGGCAATGGAGTTGAAAACGAATGAAAATTACTGGGAGGTGTTGATTTTATTTTTACTCGATAATAACTTCCATCGTTTTTCTTTTTATTCTTTAAATATTTAGTTAACTCTTTGCCAAATTTCATAATGGTGAACATAAAATTACAATTTTGCAATTTTAACCAATTCATGAAGTCAAGATGAAGTTTTGCTGTAGCCACAAACTCTGACTTGCTGTCAGGTAAAGGTATAAGCTCTTCAGATATCAACCATTCTTCAACTAAAGACTTAGATCGAAAGTCTTCTTGGTACTTTTGAATATTTGCGATAAACGGCATTATTGGCGATTCATCGTTCTCATTTACACTTTTCCAAAGACTATAGTAATCAATTCCATGATCTTCAGAATATCCGCCAATTTCATTCCAATTTACTTTATCTAAACAGGGAATTTCATAAAATCTTCTATTGCCAGTTTGGTCATTAAATATTTCTGAAACACTTCTATTAGATGCACCAATAAAGGTTGAAACATTCGGCATATTTGCCATTTTCTGAACATAGAAAGTTCTATAATTTATATCGGATGAAGTAATAATATTTTTCATACTTTCTAAATCAGATTTTGCTCCTTTGGCAAACTCATCGAGTTTTATTATAAAGTAGGTACCAAATACGAATTTTTCACTTTCGCGAACGAATGTACCAAGATTTCCTTCCATGCTAAGAAATTTAAGTGGTGCAATGAGATTATCTAAAGCCTGTGTTTTACCTGAGCCTTGCTTACCTACTAACACAGGGCACATGTGGTGAACGACTGGTAAGCCAAAAAGCTTTCTTTTTACCTGCCAAACAAAGTGCGCAATA
>JANPOX010000262.1:0-3349 GCA_031428235.1 Bacteroidia bacterium
TATCCCGGCGGACCACTCATTGATAAATATGCGAAACTCGGAGATTCAAAAAAATATAAATTCCCAATGCCCCGCTTGCAAAATAACAACTATAGTTTCAGTGGTGTAAAAACTGCTTTCTTATATTTTATTCAAGAGCAAACAAACCTGAACCCAAATTTTATTGAAGAAAATATAAATGATATCTGTGCTTCTTATCAGGCTCATTTAGTAAATTATTTATTGAAAAACCTGTTAGCCATTAGCAATGAAACCGGAATTAAACAAATTGCTATTGCCGGCGGTGTATCAGCAAACTCAGGGTTGAGAAAAGAACTTGAATTGTTAGGGCAAAAACAAAACTGGAAAACGTATATTCCTAAATTTGAATACTGCACCGACAATGCTGCAATGATAGGTATTACTGGTTACTATAAATTTTTAAAACAGGAATTTTGCGGATTGGATGTAACGCCTTTAGCGAGGTATGAGATATAAGGGTTATTAATTTTAAGAGTTAAGTTGTTGCATTTATAACCTACCTCCAACAACTAATAACAAAAAACTTCTGATTACTTTGTATTAAACTCATTCATACATCGAGCCAAGCCAGTAAACGCAAAAGCTTTAATGGCATCCGCTGCAACTTTTATTCTTTCCTTTAGTGCTTTTGTCTCTTCAACACTCCATTTTCCCAACACATAATTTACCTGAGTGCCTTTACTAAATTCATTACTGATGCCAAAACGCAATCGGGCATATTGATTTGTATTTAATGTTTCCTGTATATTTTTTAAGCCGTTATGTCCGCCATCACTTCCTTTGGGTCCCAAACGAATTTTCCCAAAAGGTAATGCCAGTTCATCTACGATCACTAAAACATTTTCAATTGGAATCTTTTCATTCTGCATCCAGTAATTCAAAGCTTTTCCACTTAAATTCATGTAAGTTGATGGCTTAATCAAAACCAATTGCTTTCCTTTATATTTAAATTCCACTACATCAGCTAAACGATCTGTCTTAAATTTCAAATCATTTTCAGCAGCTAAAAAATCCAGTATATCAAAGCCAATATTATGTCGGGTATGAGCATATTCATCGCCAATATTACCTAAGCCAACAATTAAAAACTTACTCATACCACAAAGGTATTTTATTTGATTAAAACCTCACTTTTTTTGATACAAAAATTATCTTTAAAATATTTTGTATTATAAAATTAATGCTTATACTTGTATCATCGTAAATAAGATCTACATTACCTTGTAGTTCTAAATCACAAAAAAAACATTTAAATAAAAAATTTTTCTTTTAATTATTATTCCCTTTATTAAACATAAATATGTTTGAAGCATTAGATTTAAGTAGCAGAGCATTGCCTCAGCTAAAAGACATTTGTAAGCAATTTGGTATAGATGCAAAAGGGTTGGCAAAACCTGACATGGTTTTAAAAATTATTGATGCTCAGTCGGCTAACAATGAGTTAGCTACTCAGGTAGCTTCGCAATTTCCAAAAAAGAACGTTGAAGTTTCAAGTGTTGCTAAAAGTGAAAAAACAGTTGACATAAAAACAAAAAAACCCCGTATTCAAAAGCCGGTTGAAGGTGAGCCGAAAATTGAGAAAACACTTTTTGAGGAATTACCGGTTGAAAAAATAGTAGAAACAAAACCAGTTTTTGAAAGGCCAGTTCGCCAGGGTGGAAATGAAAAAAGAGAAGAGCAGGTTCGAAAAGTGCCTGTTCATAATCATAAGCCGCAACAAAATCAACAACATAATCAAAATCAACAGAATCAACAAAGTCAGCAAGCAGAGCAGGTAGAATCAAAACCTGTAGTGAATAACGACCTGGCTATTAATATTGAAGCAGAAGAAAAGCCTCAGACTCCTGATGGCATGGAAATGCATGATGCGAAAGAACATGAGCATAAACATCAGCCGAAGCCTGAACGCGTTTATTATAATTTTGATGGAATTGCAATAGGTGAAGGTGTTTTAGAAATGATGCCTGATGGTTATGGTTTCTTAAGAAGTTCCGATTATAATTATTTAAGTTCACCGGATGATATTTATGTTTCACAATCGCAGGTAAAATTATTCGGATTAAAAACAGGTGATGTTGTGCGTGGTGGAATTCGTCCTCCAAAAGACGGAGAGAAGTTTTTTCCTTTAGTGAAAGTAGAAGAAATCAATGGCCGCGAACCCTCTTATATTAGAGATAGAGTGCCGTTTGATTATTTAACACCATTGTTCCCATCAGAAAAATTAAAGTTAACAGGGCATCCATTGCAAAATAATAGCACGCGTATCATAGATATGTTTGCGCCAATTGGTAAAGGCCAACGTGGATTAATTGTAGCTCAACCAAAAACAGGTAAAACGGTTTTATTAAAAGATATTGCAAATGCAATTGCCTATAACCATCCGGAAGTTTATTTAATTATTTTATTAATTGATGAACGTCCTGAAGAAGTTACAGATATGGCACGCAGTGTAAAAGCTGAAGTTGTTTCCTCAACTTTTGATGAGCCTGCAGAAAAACATGTGAAGATTGCCAACATTGTTTTGGAAAAAGCAAAACGTATGGTAGAATGCGGACACGACGTTGTAATTTTGTTAGACAGTATTACCCGTATGGCCCGTGCCTATAATACAGTTGCGCCTTCCAGCGGAAAAGTTTTATCAGGTGGTGTTGAAGCAAATGCTTTACAAAAACCCAAACGTTTTTTTGGAGCTGCTCGTAAAATTGAAAACGGCGGTTCTTTAACTATTATTGCTACTGCTTTAACAGAAACTGGTTCTAAAATGGACGAGGTAATTTTTGAGGAGTTTAAAGGAACTGGTAATATGGAATTACAATTAGATAGAAAAATTGCTAATCGTCGTGTATTCCCAGCTGTTGATTTATCTTCTTCTTCAACTCGTAGAGATGATTTATTATTAGATAAAGAAACCTTACAACGTTTATGGGTATTAAGAAAACATTTATCTGATATGAATCCAGTGGAAGCCATGGAATTTTTATTAAATCAATTGAGTAAAACTCGCTCAAACGAAGAATTTTTAATTGGAATGAATCGATAATCATGAACACTAAAACATACATTTTTCCTGCTATTTATAGCTCATTAGTGATTTTAGCTACTTGCATTACTTTTTATGGTGGCTATATAAATCACATTAATAAAGTAACCATTATTGGCTGGTTAATGATTATTCCTTTTTGTGTAGCATCAATGATATATGCTAAAAAAAATGTGTATCAAGGAAACATTGGTGGAAAGGATGCTGTGAAAGAAGGATTAAAGTTTATTATTTTTAGTACCATCATTTTAGTTGCATTTCAAGCTGTATTTTTCACTTTAGATTTCA
>JANPOX010000263.1:0-3318 GCA_031428235.1 Bacteroidia bacterium
GTTTTGCTATAGATGCAGACCTGAGCGAGGCACTTAAAAAAAGCAAGTTTACCATAGACAGTTACCGCATAGCGGTAGATACTTACCGCAATGCTGAAAGCAAGGAACAGAAGCGGGAAATGGAAAAACTGATAGCGGCCATTAAAACAGATTTTAGAAGTGAGATAGCCTTAAACGACCCCAAAGTAAAAAAACTGCGTAAGCTAAACGGTGATTTGTTTACCATGACCAACCAAACACAGTTGTTTGAAATGGGCAAAAAAGAAAAAGCTGCATGGAATAAAAAGGTACAACAGCTTGCAGATGAAATGAGCAAGCTAGATGCAGAAATAGAAGCCATAAAAGCAAACAAAATTTATGAAAATGCTTTTGAGTGGCGCTTTGAATTTCCGGAAGTGTTAAATGATGAAGGTGACTTTATTGGGTTTGATGTGGTGATTGGGAATCCGCCGTATTTAAGGGTTAGAGAGGAATTAGACCAAGTAAGAAAATATTACTTTGAGAATTTTAAAGTATCAGAAAACCAATTAGATTTATATCATTTATTCATAGAAAGATCATTTGCAATTTCAAGTAAACAAAGCACTCATTCCCTAATTGTTCCAAATGCATTTTTAGCAAATCAAAATAACGCAAGATTAAGACAGTTTATACTTAATAATTTTTCAATAGATAGAATTATTGAAATTAAGGAAGATGTCTTTGAAGAAGCATCAGTTGAAGTAATGATATTTATTTTTGGCAAGCCGGTAGTACAAAATTTGAGCGAATATTATGTTGCAGAAAAAGGTAATTTTAAATGTCTAAACAACTTTGATTCAAAAGCTTTTCAACATACACCAAATAATAATTTCACTGTTACTGTAGATATTAAACAACAGGAAATAATTAATAAGATTCTAAATAAATCAACTAGGCTTTCAGATTTATTTGATACTATTTCAGGAATCAAGGAATATCAAATTGGTAAAGGGAAACCACCTCAAAATGGAGAACAAGTAAAAGGCAGAGTTTTTAATTCTAATACTAAAATTGATGATACCTACTTGCCCGAGTTAAGAGGAAAGAATCTTTTAAAGTATTCGTTCGCTTGGGAAAATGAATATATTAGCTATGGATGTTGGTTAGCTGAACCGAGAGTTGCAGAATTTTTTGAAGGGGATAAAATATTAATTCGTCAAATCCCCGCGAAAAAGTCCTTAATTGCTTCTTATATAAAAGACACATATATAGTTGATCAAACAGCATACATTGCTAAACCCAAAGTAGAACTAAACATCCTATTTTATTTAGCTCTACTAAATTCAAAACTTATCTTTTGGTATTTTCAAAATATTAATAACGAGTTTGACCAATTATTTCCTAAAATCAAAGTCAAGGAATTTAACGCTTTGCCTTTGCCAGATATTCAATTTTCAAGTAATGAAGTTTCGGATATTGTTACGAAAATTCTCAACATAAAATCCAACGAAAAAAACAAGGATACTTCCAATTACGAAAACCAAATAGACCAACTCGTTTATAAATTGTACGACCTTACCGAAGAACAAATAAAAATCGTAGAGGGTGTCTGAACTGTGATTTTATGTGATTAAATGATTTTTATGATTTGGGGAGATTGGGGTGATTTTAGTTTTTAAAAAAGTTACACCCAACCGTTTTTAAAATTTGTTTTGATTTTATCAATATTTTTTCAATTTCAATTAAACTAAATTATATATTTGTGTAAACAAACGCCCCCCTATAGTCTCAGTATTATAGGTCTGCTCCTAATGGGAGCTTTTTTTTTGCCCAAACTAACTAAGAATGAAGCGAGTTATTTTCTATTTTGATGGATTTAATTTTTATAATGGCTTGAAAGACATGTGTGGCGTAGATCCAAATTGGAAAAATTATTATTGGATAGACTTGTTTAAATTTTGCCAACAATTCGTTTATGAACATGAAGGAAGTAAGCTAACAACCGTAAAATACTTTACAGCTCCTCCTAAAAATGAACAAAAAAGAAATAGACAATCTGCGTTTCTAGGAGCAAATAAGCTAATGAATGGTGATAATTTTGTAGTATTTGCGGGGCATTATGCTTGGAAAGATGTGGAATGTTTCGCAACATGTAAAGAAAAGTTTTCTATCCCCGAAGAGAAATGTACAGATGTGAATCTTGCATTAAATATCCTTTTAGACTGCGTGGAAGATAAGGTAGATACGATAGTGCTGATAACAGCGGATAGTGACCAAGTACCTACAATAAAAATGATAAAGTCCAAATTTCCCAAAAAGAAATTTAAAGTTTATTATCCACCTCTAAGGAAATCAGCAGATATTTTAGCTCAAGTAGGGCAAGTTGTTTTTCTTGAAAACCATGAGGATAAATTTAAGGCAGCAATAATGCCTTTTGAAGTAACTGATGGCAAAAAGAAATATACCAGACCCATTGAATGGAAAAAATAAATCCTGAAAAAAGACATGATCCTATTTTATTAAGGCTGTTTCAGGTCTACAACAATCGATTAATATTATTTAAATTTGAATATGCCTAGCATAGAGAAAATAATTAAGAAGGTAAGAAAAGCTACAGTTTCGTCCAAAAGAGCGAAGCGAACTTCTTCTGTTTTAAAAAGCAAAACAGTAATAAAGAAGTCTACAACTTCAACATCTTTGTTTGCACAGAAAGTACAAAGTGCAAATGAATTATTGAAAAATGCACAGTTGATTACAAGAGGTGCTGTTATTTCCAAGTAATATTTCACAATAATTTTCATTATCCTTATTTATTCTAACCTGTCGTTGTACGTTATAAGTACATGCCGAGATAAATTCAACGGCTTTACCTATAAGTTGCCATAAGTTATGTGATGAACTTACAGTAGAAGAAATAAAAATCGTAGAGGGTGTCTGAACTATGATTTATGTGATTAAATGATTTTTATGATTTGGGGAGGTTGGGGTGAATTTAGGAATCATAAAAATCAAACCAATCATTGTTCAGATAATTATTAAATGATTACTATGATAAACGATAAATACAAATATTCTGAATTGACTTCCAAAATTATTGGTTGTGCAATGACTGTTCATAAAATGCTTGGTAATGGTTTTCAGGAAGTGATTTATCAAAGAGCCTTGGCTATTGAAATGAACTTGAATGGTATAAATTATAATAGAGAATTTGAAATGCCCATTTTTTACCGAGAAGAACAAATAGGTACAAGACGAGTTGATTTTTTGGTAGAAGGAATTATTTCTGTAGAATTGAAAGCGGTAACCAAATTAGAAGATGTTCATTTTGCTTAGGCTATAAATTATTTAGAAGCTTAC
>JANPOX010000264.1:0-5271 GCA_031428235.1 Bacteroidia bacterium
GCAACAAACGCGCGGTGTAGCTGCTGTCAGGGTCGCCGCCTTTGCGCGATTCGAGCACGCGGGCGAGTTGGTCTAAGGAATCGTTCGATGTCATTGTTTCCTTTGGTCTTAGCACACGGAGCCGGAGCAATCGGTAACAGAACAATAGGTGCTTCTGCCTTAGGCGGTATGTTATTCGGAACCATTTTCGGCGTTATAATCATACCCGGATTATACTACATATTCGCCAAGCTGGCCGATGGGCGTCAACTGATTAAATACGAAGATGAGAGTACTTTAACTGAGGGTTTAGTTCATAATATGGATGATTTTCCAACAACTGAAGACAACAATGAAAATGAAGAAAAATAAAATATGGATATACTTTGGGATAGCTAGTCTATCCCTCATGTATACAGCCTGTATCGGACCATCTTTTGCTCGTAAAGAAAATAAAAAAGTTCCAGAGAGTTATAATAATTTAAAAGACAGTACAAATACGGCAAAAATAAAGTGGAAAGAATTTTTCACAGATCCTAACCTGGCCGCTTTGATCGATACTGCTTTCAAAAATAACCAGGAGCTAAACATGATGATCCAGGAAATTAATGTCGCCAAACAGGAAGTAAGGGCCCGAAAAGGCGCTTACCTTCCAACTGTTGGCGCTGGAATAGGAGGCGGTGTTGATAAAGTTGGTCTTTATACAAGCAGGGGAGCGAGTGATGCAGCTAATGATATTACGCCTGGGCAAAAAGTTCCTGATATTTTACCTAATTATGTTATCGGGCTTACAGCTTCATGGGAAGTAGATATTTGGAAAAAGTTACGTAACTCCAGAAAAGCCGCAGCGCTGCGCTACCTTGCATCCATAGAAGGTAAAAATTTTATGGTGACTAATTTGATTAGTGAAATTGCCGGTTCTTATTACGAATTAATGTCATTGGATAACCAGTTAGAACTTTTAAAACAAAATATCGCTCTCTATCAAAATTCACTTGATATTGTAAAACTGGAAAAAAAATCAGCGCGTGTTACTGAGTTAGCTGTTCGTAGGTTTGAAGCAGAGGTTCTTAAGAATCAAAGCCGTCAGTATTCCATTGTGCAACAAATTGTAGAAACTGAAAACAGGATCAACTTTCTTGTTGGAAGATTTCCGCAACCTGTTGTACGGGATTCTAAATCCTTCTATAATCTTGTAGCAGATACAATTCATTCCGGTATACCATCGCAATTACTGAATAATCGTCCCGATATTAAACAAGCTGAAAGGCAAATTACTGCAGCTAATCTGGACATAAGGGCAACAAAGGCAGATTTTTATCCTTCGCTTAGGATTACAGCAGGTGGTGGTTTCGGAGCATTCAACCCTGCTTATTTGATAAAATCACCACAATCATTACTTTTTTCTTTAGCAGGAGACCTGGTTGCGCCATTGATCAATAGAAATGCGATCAAAGCAAATTACTATTCTGCTAATTCAAAACAAGTACAGGCTGTTTATAATTACGAACGCGCTATCTTAAATGCTCATATTGAAGTTGTAAATCAACTTTCAAACATAAACAATCTTAGAAAAAGCTATGATCTTAAATCTAAACAAGTTCAGGCACTTACCGAATCTATCGACATTTCAAATACCTTATTTAAGTCGGCAAGGGCAGATTATATGGAAGTATTATTAACCCAGCGTGATGCACTTGAGGCGAAATTTGAATTGGTTGAAACAAAGATGCAGCAAATGAATGCACGAGTTAAAATGTATCGTGCATTAGGCGGCGGCTGGAACTAAATGAAATAAATGGAATTTAAGAATACTTAAAAAGCTTGCTAGCCTTAGTTAAAATATCCCCTATTTTTATTTCATAGTTTTTATAGCGGAAATTGAGACTAAGGTTTAGCAAGACCATTGATTACAATCAATTAAAAAGGAATAAATGTTAATCCTGCCATAAAATTAAAACGCTGACTTGGATATTTCTCCCAACGGTAATAGCGTGTATTAGCAATATTATTAAAGTTGACAAAGAAAGACATCATCTTACTATAACGATATTCTGCACCTAAATTAATATCTACAATTCCTTTTAACAGTTTGGGTGAATAAGAATAATTATAGTTGTCATCCGAGACTTTTGTTAAAGCAAATTGGTTGCCAATTACAAAAATATCTCCTTTAATAATAATCTTGCTCTTTAAATTATATACAGCTGAAAATGTCAGATCAAACTCAGGTTTATGATAAGCTCTTTCCAGATTTTTGGTTTTATACATGTAATAGTTTCCTTTAGCTATAAAGTTCATTTTCTCTTTATATTGGTATTTCAGTTGCCCTGACACATTGAATAGATCGGTATTATCATAAAGAACTTTATATTGGTTGTCCAATGTTCCATTTGCTGTATAATCCACTACAAAGAAATGCATGCTATCCACAATACTATAACTTGCTTTGGCATCGTAACTTGTTTTAGAACTTAAATTTCCTTTTAAACCTCCGAACACGTTAAACTTAGTATTCGTATTTTTATAGTTGATCGTAGAAGTAATAAATGGATTTTCATTCGATAAACTTCTCAAAGAATTTTTTTGCAATCCACCATTAATTCCAACATAAGGAATAATGATGCTTTCATATACATCGTATTGTGCATTTAGCTGTGGGTAAAAATAAAATTTAGCGGAACTGTTTGAAAACAGATCCAATGTAGCAGCTAAGCCGATGTCAGCCGTCCATTTCTTGCCATGTGTTTCAAAGTAAGGGTTTAGTTTAAGGATAACATCGTTAAATGTATCGTTAGGAAGCTTATGGCTATAATAATCGGCATCAAACGCTACAAATAGACGTTCCTTATTAATAAAGGTATTGAACACCGTATTTAAACTCACACTATTTTCTGAAACATGATAGAGGTCGGTCAGGTTATAATAGCCAAGTTTAATAAAATGATTGATCTTGTTGCTATCTGTGAAATGACTTTGAACTTTTATAACCGGTTCAAATAACTGATACCTTTGTTTGGTAAAATCCTTTGTCAGTTTGTTCTCTGTGGTATCATATCCATAAAAGTGTGTAACATTTCTTTTGTAATTAAACTCACCTGTTAACGTGTGTTTTTTATAAAATTTCTTACCGAAGATATTTGCTTCATTATCGCTAAATCCACTATAACCAACATCTCTCAAATGCGATGATGATGATAAATGCTTTAAATGCAAACCATAAGCAACATCCCTTGTTCGTAAACTGTTAAGCCAGAATTCTCCGTATGGTGTGGTGTAATTTCCCATTCCGATCTTAAGCAATGAGCGATATAGCTTTGATAAAGGCTCATTTTTCATTTTTGCTGCGTCAATCGGAATTACGTCATATTTTGAGATCAATGGAGAGGAAGAGATACCGTAATTAATATGCTCAATCTTTTTCACAGTGTCTTTTATTTCAGGAAGATCGCCCAGCTTAACAGCATCTTTGATCGTTGGCTCAAATTCACTGGTAGCTTTTAATTCGATGTCTTTCATGCCGGTTTGTGCCAAGGTAGCGGTCACGTAACCTAATATCAGAACAGCAACAAAAAACCATTGTAGTTTTTTAATCCTGCGTTTTTGCAATTGTTGATCTTGCTCAAACATAAAAGAGTTACCATACTTGCTGGATGAAAGTATTTTACCGCTATTGTAATTTTTGATTTCCTTCATAATTAGTATCTAATCTTAAGTTCCATTAATTATTTTTTGTTCTCACTATTAGCTTCTGGACTCCGCTCGAAGCGACATAGTCATAATCACAGCTCAAAGTGACTAAATAATTTATTGATTATTTTTTAGTGAATCCTGTTTTGCTTCATATAACTGATCAAACAAATCTTTATCGCCTTTCGTTTCTTTGAATTCCACTTTCATTCCATCAGTAGATTGTTCCTTTGCAGCTCTTGCGGCTTTTTTAGCTTTTAAAATTTCCATTTTTTTTGTTGCCTCGTCTATGTATTCTTGTCTTGGCTTACCATCAATCACAGTTTGCAGCATTAATTCAGCATCCGCGTCTTCTCCTTTTGCGATGTAAGAATCAGCTAGTAATAACAAACCTTTTGTATTCCAGTCGTCATTTGAATATTCATAGCTAACTAGTGTTGTTATGGTTTTCTCAACGGCCGAATAATCCTGCTTTGCTAATTGAATTTTAGCAATGTGATACAATGCTTCGGCACCCGTAATATTTTTAGCGGATTTCTGAATGGTTTTGAAATCAATCAACGCATCATCAAAACGACCCAACTCAAATAATGATTTTGCTTTATCATATCTTGCTTCATTGGTTTGCTGTGGAGTAATCTTCTCTGTGTTTAACACTTTCGCAGCAAATTCCAAGGCAGTTTCAAACCTTTTTAAATTAAAAGCACTACGCATGGCTCCTATCCTGCCACTTAATTTATTAGCAGGAGTTTCAGCATATTCCTCTAACTTTTGATAAAGTGGTAACACTTCTTCATACTTTTTGTCCTTATATAATATGTAGCTTAATTTCAATAGAGAGGTCTCAGAATAAATGCCACGCGATTTATTGACGATGTATAGATAAGATGGCGCAGCTTTGTCATACATATCTTTACTGTAAGCGCATTCTGCATAACCAAAGTGTGCTTCAGAAATATATTTTCCTTCCGGATATTTGGAAATATAGCTTTCCCATTTCGGCATAGCCACGTCACAATTCTTTTGATTATAATAAGCCTCTTTAGCTGCATCATACAAGGATGTTTCAATTTCTGTTGTATTCAATGGGTTTCCAACAGAAGCAAAATAAGTTGCCATTTCATCAATCTTACCCTGCGCTTCAAAAATCTTCTTAATCATTGGTAATACTTCTCTTGCTTCAGATCCTTTTGGATCTTTCTTCACAATCAGATCAAAATAATAAAATGCTTTATCATCTTCTTTCTTATTATAATGCACCAGTCCTACTCCGGCCAAAGAAGAATTCACATAAGAAGAGTTTGGATAAGTATCCAGTATTTTTTGATAATAGACCATTGCATTATCACCATCATTCAAATCTTTACTGTAGGTCTCAGCCATTTCAAAAATAGCGGCTGCCATGTAATTTGATTTAGGATATTTAGAAACTAATAATTTCAAATCGTTGATTTTTTCCTGGTTGTTCTTTAATAAACCACTGCATAAAGCTTTTTGATAAATACAATAATCCACATCCAATTGATTAAGGGCGATCGCAGTTTCATAATAATCTGCTGCTTGTGGATACACATTAGTCATAAAATAACTATCAGCCGTTCT
>JANPOX010000265.1:0-11437 GCA_031428235.1 Bacteroidia bacterium
ATTGCGCTTTTAAAACACGAGAAAGATCAATGGAATATTTACAAAGAATTTAATTTTACTTTGAAGTAAGTATAAACTAAAAGAGCTCCGATAATTTCTTATCGGAGCTCTTAAATTATTCAAATTTTATTTTTTCATTAAAACTTCGTCGATCATTCCATAATCTTTTGCTTCCTGAGCAATCATCCAGTAATCACGATCACTGTCTGCCCACACTTTTTCATAGGTCTGGCCACTGTGTAAAGCGATAATTTCATATAACTCTTTTTTCAATTTCTGAATTTCACGTGCAGTGATTTCGATATCAGAAGCTTGTCCTTCTGCACCTCCTAAAGGCTGGTGAATCATCACACGTGCATGCTTTAATGCTGTTCTTTTTCCTTTTGCTCCTGCGCATTGTAAAACCGCTCCCATACTGGCTGCCATTCCTGTGCAAATTGTTGCAACATCCGGTTTAATGATTTGCATGGTATCATAAATACCTAATCCTGCATAAACAGAACCGCCCGGAGAATTCAAATAAATTTGAATGTCTTTCTTAGAATCAACAGATTCTAAGAATAATAACTGCGCTTGAACAATATTAGCTACCTGGTCGTTAATACCGGTTCCAAGGAAAATGATCCGGTCCATCATCAAACGGGAAAAAACGTCTAATACAGAAACATTCAGTTGTCTTTCTTCAATAATATTTGGAGTTAGGTTTCTTATTCCAGGAGTTATAGCAGAAACATAACTATCGTATGTTAAGCTATTGATGCCAACATGTTTTGTGGCGTATTTTTTAAATTCATTTTGATCAAACATATGGATTGGGTTTAATGTGTTAAACAAATATACTTGTTGCAATCTCTAAAGCCAAATGAATGCCAAAAAGTTTTTAACGTCAAAACGTCAGTATGATGATGCTTATATATTTTTCTTAAATAGGATAAAGGATGCATTTTACACTTAAATGTTATGTAACATAAAAATACTATTGCTTTTCCAAAAAATCCCTTTCTTTGTAAAAAAATTGCAAAAGCTACTCCTATATATATGTCTTGTACTTTTTGGCATACGTTGTGCTCAGATCACTCCTTTATCAGGAGGTAAAAAAGACAACACACCACCAAAGGCAATAACTTACAAGCCGGCAAATGTTTCTTTGAACTTCAATTCAAAAATCATTGAAATACATTTTGATGAATACATTGTAATAAAGGATATAGCAAATCAATTCATTATTACTCCCCAGGTAAAAGAAACACCTGAGATCCTAGTAACCGGGAAGAATCTTAGGATTGTATTTAAAGAGCCCCTTTTGCCTAATACAACGTATAAGCTTTCTTTTGGTAATGCTATTACAGATTTGAATGAAAATAATATCTTACCGAATTTTGAATATATTTTTAGTACGGGATCAACTATTGATAGTTTAAAATTATCCGGACAGGTTTTAAATTCCATGAATCAGAAACCAGCTTCTGAAATCCTTATCGGTTTATATAACATGAATGCGAATGACAGCATCATATTTAACGATAAGCCAATATATATTACCAAATCAAACAGTGATGGAAATTTTACATTCAATTATTTGCCGAATTCTCTGTTTAAAATTGTTGGCATTAAAGATCAGAATAAAAACCTGTTATATGACGGGTCAGAAGAACAAATAGCTTTTAAAAAGAATTTTGTAAGTCCAAAGGACTCAGATTTCATTTCATTGACCTTGTTTAAAGAAACACCTTCTAAAAATTTTATCAAACGATCTTATTCACCACAATACGGCAAAGCATTTATTATATATAACAAGGCTCAATTAGATATTAAGACAGTTGAAGCAAATGGATTAATTGCATACGAACAAAACAAATCAAATGATACCTTGATCTTGTATTACACTAATAAATTTGATACGCTAGCAGCCTATATAAAATACCAATCCCGTAAAACTGATACACTCTATATAAAGATCAGTACCAGAACCGCTTTTGAAAAACTGGTTAAGAATAAAGAACTAAAATACACCATCAGACCTGATTTTAACCAGGCATTGCCTTTCTACACTTTACCTGGTTTTGAATTAAATATTCCTGTTGATTTAAAAAACCTGAAAGAAGATAAAATAGCTCTTATTCAAAAAACCGACTCAGGTTCAATCAAATTACCTTTTACAATATTAAAAGATAAAGATCATCTGACTTCATTTAAGGTTCAGGCAGAATTCAAACCTGAGGTAAGCTATGAACTTACCATAAATAAAGGATTTATCAGTAATGATGAATCCAGGGCCAATGATTCGATCACTTATAAATTCACAACAACATCAGTAGATGATTACGCACATCTTAAAATGAAGTTGCTTTTCCCGATGAAAGAGAATTATATCATTATGTTGATGAATGATAAAGAACAAATCGTTGATGAAAGAACAGTAGAATTTTCTTTAACCTCCACTTCAGAGAAAATAGTAGAGTATAAAAATTTAATTCCTGGAACTTACTTTTTTAGAATCGTTGAAGATGTTAATAAAAATGGGCATTTTGACGTAGGCAACTATTTTTTAAAACAACAACCTGAATTTATTTTTATAGATCCAACTCCAATAAAATTATTGGCAGGATGGGAAATTGAAAATGAATGGATCATAAAATGATCTGTTTAGCTATTTAGGCAAAAAATAATTTGAAAATAATTTTTCTCGCTTTTTATTTTTTTTCGGGCATGTATTTAAGAAAAAAAACATGCAATGATTTTTTTAAATAAAAACGATGCTTTGAAAATGCCTGTAAAACCAATTAAAACGAGACATTTCATTTTTTATTTTAATGCGTTCCTATCAAATTGTATTTTGAAACATCATTTTAAAAAATTGGTATTAACAATTTCAACAATTTTATGTTAATAAAATAACTACTTGGAAATTAGTTAGCGTTAATAAATTTATTTACTTCGTAGTAACAAAAATCTTAAAAACAAAAAACCATGGCAACAACTAAAAAAGCAGCTCCTAAGAAAGCAGTGAAAAAAGCAGCTCCGAAAAAAGCAGCGAAAAAAGCAGTAAAAAAAGCAGCTCCGAAAAAAGCAGCTAAGAAAGCAGCTCCGAAAAAAGCAGCAGCTAAGAAGAAGTAATAAAAACCCCCCGCCAACTGGCGGGGGGTTTTTTGTTTAACACTGTTTCTACCTATTAATATAAATGCCACTACCTAAAATAGTGGCATTTATATTTTTGTAACACATGCCTTTACATTATATTTGTTCAACATTAAAAACCAATTATGAAAAAATTAATCACATTATTATCAGCTTTTACATTATCACTTGCAATTGTATCTTGTGGTGGCAAAGACACAAAACAAAATATTGAAGCTCCTGCCGGAATGGTAGCTTTAGACCTAAGTAAGTATGGGAAACCATTTTCTGTTTTTGTGCCTGATACCGTAGCATCAAAATTAGAAGTAGTTGAACAAACCTGGGGTGCGCTTGAAATTAAAGTTGGAAAAGCATTTCAATTATCCATTACTGAAGATCCGGGTGATATTGAATTGAGAAAAAGTGATATTAAATCAAATGATGTGAATATTTTCAAATCATTTGTTATAGACGAACCTTTAACCATCATGTGGGAAAGTGAAATCACTAAGCCGGAATATCATTTTTATTCTATTCAAAAAATAGGTGCTAATACTTATGTTTTCGAAGACATCGTTCCTGCTGACGGAACTCCATTAAGCAAAGAGGCTGTACAGAAAATGTTAGACTCTGCAAAAAAAATTGTTGAGAAACCAAAAGCAGACGCTTAAACAATTATAATAAATAAGAAAGTCCCGTTCTTCGTTTGAGGAACGGGACTTTCTTATTTAGAGTCTTATCTTAATTTAAAAGAAACCGGAATATTAAATCTCACTTTAACTGGATGCCCTGCATTTTTACCAATCTTTTTCCATCGGGGCATTTTTCCAATTACTCGCATAACTTCTTCATCGCATCCAAATCCTATTCCACGCATTACTCTTACACTTTCTATGTTCCCTATTTCGTTTACTACAAAAGATACATAGACCGTTCCTTCTTTTCCAATTTCTCTTGCAACCGAAGGATAAACAATATTTTGACCAACATATCTCATTAAGCCTGCAACTCCGCCTTCAAACTCCGGCATCTCATCAGCTACAATAACTGCTTCCGAGGAAAGTGTAGATGTTGGAACGTTAACTGAAATCGAAGTGACAGTTGACGTCTCCGGTCCTGTTAACGAAAATCCGGTAGCTGTTTCAGTTCCAATTCCATTAACAGAATTATCAATATTCACGGAATTAGTTTCTACAGCATTGTCATTGATCACTGTTCCTATTGTTCCTTTAGGTGCCGTTGCACTCAAATCGTGAGGCTCTTCAATTTTTAGTGGGGTCATATCAACAGGCGTAGTGTACGTTAAAGGTTTAAGAGCAGGGTCTTCAAAAATAATTGGCTGATCATTTTCTGATATCGCATTGATCTTGTTGTTTATTATAACAGATCCAAATAAGAGAGATACAATTCCAACGAGGCATAATAATGCTTTTTTAAGTGATTCATTATAGTCTGACCTGATTGCATAAGCTCCATAGTTTTTATTTCTGTTTTCAAAAATAATGTCATTGAGTTTGCCTGAGTGATTTCCTAAGATATTCATAAAATTGATTTTAGAGTTAATACTACTTTAGTTCTCAAAATCTCATATCGCGCTTACAAGAGTTTGCTGCTGTAAATGTAGATTGGGAATAAATAAAAAACCACACCCGATTGAGATGTGGTTAGTTTCACTTTGTAAGTGGTGCCTTTTAGCCTAAAAATGGATTATTGTTTGGTGTATGTTGCGGTGCAACTATCGCGGCTTGTACTAATAGTTGTTGTGTAATTCATAGAAATATTTGTAGCGCTCGTTAAAGTACCGGATCCTTTAGCAAAACCTATAGTCGAAGCAGTATTATCTTTTATTTGCTGATAAGGGATTGAAACATTATTATTGGATACGGTGGCATAAACGGTGTAATTCGTTAGTCCGTAAAAATCATCAATAATAATAGCGGTCGAATTTGATGTTGACTTTGTAATGTTCACTACATATGAATTAGGAGTTGTGCTAGTGGTGCTGTTCTCGGAAACATTCCAATGTGAAATGAATTTATCTCTTACATCAGTTGATGGAGAAATTGGATCATCTTTTTTATCGCTGGCACAAGATGAAACAAACATTGTGGCAATCAACCCTATTAAGAAAAATAACTTTTTCATTAAATGTATTTTAGATTAAAATTAAACAAAAAAAATTAGTGTTAAACAGATCTCAGGATTCTCTTAACTTATTTTGAGAATAATAAGCAATCTCTTTTGCAAATTTCTTTTTTGCTAATAATGGTGCCAGTCTCGACAGTATTGTAATAATGGGAGATAGTATTAAAATAGCAATTGGTAAAACAATTCCAAAGATGCGCACTCTTGTTTTGCGCTGCTCACTTCCCTGTGTTCCCTTTTTAGAAATGTAATTAGCATATAATGGAAACAACGCTTTTCCTCTTCCCTCCATCAATAACAAGTTTCCGCGTATATCTAAAGCGCCTTTCTGGTTGAGTTGAGGCTGAATATTATGAAGGTTATTATTTTCAAGGTTATCTATTATAATTTTTCCAAAAACAGGGGCATGAGCTATATCCTTATCCGTCACTCCATATTTAGGAAACAAACCCATGAATTTTTCTTTTTTACCTTTTAGCACAAAGGCAAGTACTGTTATTAAACTAACAAGGTTCGAAGAGCGATCAACAAACGTTATGTTGCCTACTAGTTTTGCCTGAAGATTTAATAAACGTTTTTTCATTTTTTCCTGCGCGCCTAACCACATGTTTCGGCAATTAATAATAGTGATCACAGGTTTACCAGCCAATAAGCTTTTTGCCTCTGCTGTTTGCAAAAAACTGTTAATAGGAACACAGATACTTAAAAACCACGGCTGATAGGCAATGACTACAAGACTATAATTTTTATCGTATTCAATATTTAAGGGTTCAATCTCGCACGGAACACCTTGAACGGTTTCAGGAAACACATCAAAGAATTGCGTATAGGTCCAGGGATAAGGAAAAGTCTTTTTGGGTTTAATCAATACATAATCCAACTCATAATTTTTATTTTCCTCAAAAGGTTTTAAAACAGCGTCCAAAGCCTGCTTTGCCTGGCCGGTTTGAGAATAATACACAACTAAAATTTTTTGCATAATCCAAAGGTAATTTTTTAATAATTGTTGGCAATAGTTTTTTTTATAAAGCGTCGAAGGTTCTCTGTAAGCATTTTATTTGTTGTATTTTTGCAAGATGATAGCGATTAATCATACGTTGATCTCCGAAGATATTTTTGATAAAAAATTTGTTTGTGACTTAAGCGCCTGCAAAGGCGAATGCTGTGTTTCTGGTGATAGTGGCGCGCCTCTTGATAAAAAAGAACTAAAGATTCTGGATAAGGTTTACCCCACTGTAAAGCCATATATGAATGCCAACGGCATTGCCGCTGTAGAAAAACAAGGGACCTATGTATTAGATACTGATGGAGATTATACCACTACATTAGTAAGTGACGGAGCCGAATGTGCTTTTGTGTTTTTTGATGATAAAAATATTGCTAAGTGTGCTATCGAGCAAGCCTACCTGGATGGGAAAATTGAATGGAAGAAACCAATTTCGTGTCATTTGTATCCTATCCGAATTCAGGAATATAAAGAATATGATGCAGTGAACTATCATTCATGGCATATTTGTAAACCAGCATGCGAGTGCGGACAACAATTAAATGTGCCGGTCTTCAAATTTTTAAAAGAACCTTTGATCCGAAAATATGGGGCCGAATGGTATGAGGAATTAGATGCGGTATACCATGCCTATAATGCTAAAAAAAAATAATCCTTTATCACCCATTCAAAATAATCTCCCCTATATAAGGGGATTTTTTTTAACAAATTTCTTTATATTTTCCGAAAAAAGGTCGGTGAGAGGGCATAAAAGTGGGCTGAACCCAAAAATATGTTAATATTCATGCAAATAAACCTCCTTAAAGGTATCCTTAAGATCATTCACTAAGTATAAACTATCGTATTACATTTTTACTCATGAATCTGTTAATCACTATAACAGTTTAAAACAGACCCACTAATGCAAAATTTATTTTTAAGAAAGCTCCTTGTTACTATCATTACCATTATATCATTCAACAGTTTAAAAGCACTTACCTATTATATAAGCCCAACCGGAAATAATAGCGCCAATGGTACTTCACCAGGAACAGCCTGGCAAAGTATTTCAAAACTTAATGCGATTACTCTGTTACCCGGAACTCAGGTTTTATTTGAAGGAGGTAAAAGTTTTCCCGGAAGTATTTACCTGGATGCTGCCGATGGAAACGACATTTCAAATCCAATTGTTATTTCAAGTTATGGAACCGGAAAAGCAATGATTCAATCTGCAGCGAGTACAGGTCTGTTTGCATATAATACCAAAGGCTTTTTAATTTCCAATCTTATTTTTGAAGGATCAGGATTGTATGTAAACGCAACAGATGGTATCAAAATATTTACAGATCTTGGTGGCAATGTTAAACTTGGTAATATTAAAATTATCGGTGTTGAAATAAGAAATTATGGTGTTAAAGGGCTTTCCATATATGCTTCATACTCCAATACAGGTTTTAAAGATCTAGTAATTGATCAGGTACATGTGCATCATGTTAAAGAAACAGGAATATTTATCGGTGGATATACCTCTCAAAACCATACAGGATGGCCACATCAAAACATCATCATCAAAAATTCAGAAACAGATAACATTCCAGGCTATGCTGATCCAAATACTCATCGCGGTAGCGGTATCATAATGGCTCAGGTAGATAATGGCACCATAGAAAAAAGTGTAGCGCATCATACAGGCGCTGCCAATACACACTGCGGTGGCCCGGGAGGAATTTGGGTATACGACTGTAATAGTATTATTGTTCAGCGTTGCGAAAGTTATAGTAACTCTTCAGGAAGCGGATGCGATGGTTTAGGATTTGATTTAGACGGAGGCGTGACTAATTCCACGCTTCAATATAATTACTCACACGATAATGATGGAGCTGGTTATTTACTTGGTCAATATGATAATGCAAGGCCATGGACAAATAATGTAGTACGTTATAACATCTCGCAAAACGATGGACGTACTAACGCTGGTGGCATTACTCTTTTTAAAGGTGCAAATACGGTTATGAGCGGATGTAAAATTTACAATAACACCATTCACACAAGTCCCTCTGCTGCCAATCCTTATATTAGCGCTTTTTCCATCATTAATTGGAATTTTGGAATGACGGGAATTGAAGTATACAATAATATTTTTGAAACAACGGGAGGAGCATCTTTGATTGACATTCCAAATGGGTACAACGCGTTTTTTGCAGGTAATTTATATTGGTCTTCAGGTAGTACTTTTAAAATTAGATACCACGGGACTGACTACACCAACATAGCCGCATGGCGAACAGCAAGCGGCAATGAGAAAGTAAATTCTACCTTAACCGGTATCACAGCCGATCCGCTTTTAACTAATGTCGGGAATGGCGGAATACTTTGGCCTGCCCCTACTTACTCACTAAATGCTTACAAAACTTCTTCGGGATCACCTGCAAATAATGCGGCCCTTAACCTAAGCAGTTTGTTTGCCATCAATACTGGAACAATCGATTTTTTTAACTCTGCCTTAACTTCTACTCTGCGTGGTATTGGGGCATACGAAAAAACTTCTTCCATTGCTACTTCTATAGAGAATATAAATGGTGCTAACGTAAATATTTCATACTTTCCGAACCCGGTACTTTCTGGCGGAAATATTCATCTATCGGGTGGCGAAGGGCCTTATAAACTCGAGCTATTTAATTTGAGTGGCGCCCTTGTTGCATTGGAAACTGTTAAAGGTTCAGAGTATTATGTTCCTGAAGGAAAATTTGCCACAGGAATTTATATTATCCGTATCAATGATAAGAATGAAAAATCAACTACCGGAAAAATTATGATTCATTAAAAAAAGTAAATAAAAAAATATCCCTTACAAAAACTTAAGATCATCTTACCGTATAATGGCCGCATTTTTCTCTTCCTAAGAATATGGGACCATTTTTATTTCCTTTTTAGCTTTAAACTTTACCCTTTAGGCGATTTTAATTTCGTTTATCAGTGGTTTCTCTTTTTTTTGTAAAAAGCTTTTGCGGAATGTCCGACAAGTAGCCTATCATAGAAAAACAATCTCTTATGAATACGTTGTATCTTATCATCGCTTTATTTGCACTGGGAGCTATTATTGGAATGTATTTACTTGCTTTAGTGCTTCAGAAAAAAGAAACACCAAAGTTTGTTGCTTTTATTCATGGTGCTTTTGTTGCCGCCGCTCTTATTCTTCTGATTATTTATAATTCCGATCATCCAGGCTTGACTGAAAGTATAGTACTTTTTATTGTTGCAGCGGTTGGTGGATTAACCATGATCATACGAGACCTAACAGGTAAGTCATTACCACGTTGGCTTGCAATCGGGCATGGATTGATTGCTGTTTCCGGATTTGTTTTCCTGCTTGTTTGTGCTTTTGCCAAATAATATAAAAGATATTACAATATGATTCCACATCTGTTCAACTTATCACTATTTCTTTAAGGACATAATTTTTTCAATACTGTAGGGCTTACTAATATTTATATGGAAATAACAAATAGTGATAAAATTTATTGGCCGAATTTATTTTCAGAAAACGAATTTATTGCAATTAATTATCAGCCAAAAACAGATTGCAAAGGTTGTAAAGAAATGAATGATCTATTTGAAAAAATGGCTCAAATGGAGGATTTTAAAAAAGTAAAATTCCTATGGGTTGATTCGCGAAATAATCCCATAGCGGAGCTTTTTCCTAAAAAATAATGCGTCGAAGTACTAAAAAAAAAGAGCTAATCAAAAGCAACAGGCATTACCCCTTTTTAAGTAAATCCAACAGTAAAAAGACAATATATAGCGCTTAAATTAAATTTTAGAAAGCCATCAAATTTTAATTTATAATTGTGTCTGAAACCGGCACGCATTTCATTATTGTTTAATAATCTTAATGAATGTTTTTAACTAAACTAAAAATGGAAAAAGATCAGAAAAAGAAATTAAGTTTTTTTGAAAAGGTAGCTCAGTCAGTAACAAACTTTAGCGGTTCCACGTTAGCATTTATTATTGCATTATTTGCCATTCTTGTTTGGCTGATCACAGGGCCGGTATTTAATTTTTCAGATACCTGGCAACTGGTAATCAATACCGGCACAACCATTATCACATTTTTGATGGTTTTTTTAATTCAAAGGGCTCAAAACAAAGATTCGCGTGCGGTACATTTAAAATTGAATGAATTGGTTGCTTCCCTGAAAGGCCCAAGCAACCGTTTAGTGGATGTGGAAGAATTAACGGAAGAAGAATTGGAAGTACTTCATAAATATTATAAAAAACTGGGGGAGATGGCGAAAAAAGAAAGAGACATGTCTGTTTCTCATTCGATCGAAGAAGCTCAGGAACTTCACAAAGGGAAATACAAATAAATTTTCTGCTTCTAAAATTTACTGTTGTTATAAATCAGATTCCTCCAGAATTATTTTCTAATTTATATTTAAAACAAAATCACTTATTGTTTTTTAAAAAATATAATATTGTAAAATTTTTGCAATAAACAACATTCATTAAAAGTATTACTATCTGAAGCATTGCCTATGCGATTTCCTCTTTCAACGAATCCTTCCGTAAATGGCTCAAAACGGCTGTAATATTGAGTTAAGAAAGTGTTTCCAGTTTTTCAGAAGCACACTCAATTGCACAGTATGGAACAAAATTACGCTGCTACAACGTTTGTAAAAGTATCTCCTCCTAAAAAAAGGGATATCAAAACAATACGTTTCCTGATAATCTGTGGTCTCCTTTCCATGTTAATTTTTGTAGTATGGTTTGTTAAACCGGAGCATATCGGTTACGGACCATTATTTTGGTTACTAAGTTTTGGTTTATTATTCAAATTAGTGAAAATGCTTCATGAATGGTATCATTACTGGAGTCTAAGCGTGCCTGTGGCGCCAGAATTAAAAACAACTTTTACAGTTGATATTCTAACCACTTACTGTCCCGGTGAACCTCATGAGATGCTTATTAACACGCTCAAAGCGATGGTTGCAATCCGTTATCCGCATACCAATTATTTATGCGATGAGGCAAATGATCCTACATTAAAACAAATATGTGATGAGTTAGGAATTATACATGTAACGCGTGTAAAAAAAATAAATGCCAAAGCAGGCAATATTAATAATGCTCTGCAACAGGCAACCGGTGATCTTTGTATTGTTTTAGATCCTGATCACATTCCTGTTCCGG
>JANPOX010000266.1:0-1995 GCA_031428235.1 Bacteroidia bacterium
GAAGCTTCAGTTGGAATTTCTCCTGATGGGCAAACTATACTAATTTATAAGGATGATATGGGAGATGGTAATATTTACAGCACTTCTCTTGATGGAGACGTATGGAGGAAACCTGTTAAGTTGAATGATAATATAAATACTAAAAACTGGGAACCAAGCGCATTTATTTCTGCTGATGGAAAAACGTTATATTTTACGAGTGATAAGCCCGGTGGCTTTGGCGGCAGAGATCTTTATACAAGTCAAAGACAGATTGATGGAGATTGGGAAGCAGCTGTAAATATGGGTGCCAATATAAATACAGCCTATGATGAGGATTCTCCATTTATCCATCCTAATGGTACAGCTCTGTCTTTCAGTTCAAATGGTCACAACACCATGGGCGGTTTCGATATTTTTACAAGTTTACAATCCGATGAAGGGACTTGGTCGGAACCGGTTAATGCCGGGCACCCTGTAAACACAACAGATGATGATATTTATTATGTAGTGAGTCCTGATAATCGTAAAGCTTACTTATCATCTTATCGTGTAGGTGGTTTTGGAGAAAAAGATAATTACATGGTAACTTATCTTGATCGGAAAGAGACAGCGCTTACATTAATGAAAGGTGTTGTGAATGATGAATCTGGCGCACCTGCAAAAAAGGTTATTATTACTGTAACTGATAATCAAACTGGGCAAATTGTAGGTAAATACCATACGAATAATAAAACCGGACAGTTTTTATTTATTTTGACTCCTGGAAAAAATTATAACATTACCTATCAGGCTGCTGATCATTTGTTTTATTCTGAAAATATGGAGATTCCAAAGCAATCAAGTTATTATGAGATAAACCGTACTATCAATATGACACCTATTATTGTTGGTTCAAAAATCACACTTAATAACATATTCTTTGATTTTGATAAATCTACATTAAGACCATTATCTAATGTGGAAATTAAAAATCTTGTCCAGCTAATGGTTAGTAACCCTAATCTTAAAGTAGAAATTTCAGGACACACTGATAGCAAAGGCGATGTAGCATATAACCAAAAACTTTCTGAAGAAAGAGCTCAGGCTGTGGTTGACAAACTTATTTCCAGTGGTATTGCAGCAGATAGAATGCAGGCAAAAGGTTATGGAAAATCAATGCCGGTATCTGCAAATAAAAAAGCTAATGGTAAAGACAACCCGGTTGGCAGACAAGAAAACCGTAGAGTAGAATTAAAGATCACAGAAATTAAATAAGTTCAGTAATTCCTGTTGATTATTACTTTTTGTGGCGTATGAATTTTTACTCTTAAAGAAGAGGATATTTAGTTATTGTCTCCTCCAAAGTAAGTCTTTTCAATAATATCTGCATTTGTAGCAATATCCCATATTACTTCGTTGATGATGGTTTCATTAGTTAAATGGATTGGCTGAATAGCGTGCACCACAACTGTTTCGCATGGTGAACCATCTGTTCGTTTATCTGTAGTAATAATAACGGAACAATAAGTGCAAAAACTGCTCTCCTTCATCATCTGATAAAGGTTCAAGTTTAGGTTATATTCTCCGCAGCGGCTGTTAAAGTAAAATACATCTTTGCCCTGGTAACGTTCCTTAATAAGCCAGGCATAAACAAATTGGTATCTAAAAGATCCATCCTTCTGTTTCATGGCCACATCCATCCTGAAAATTCCCGGTGAGGTTTCATCCAATTTATATTTCCATCTCTCACAGATATTGGTTAAAGTAATCTTCAAATCCATATTAAAAAGTTTAAAAAATCCTATTAAAACTACTAAAATTATTAATTAAAGCCATGTTATTAAGTAAAGAAAGTCAATATCTTTGCGTTTCTATAGCTTTTTAAATCAATACAATAATTAAATTTACTAAATACACCATTGAACAAAGACAAAATAATTATAGATTCTAATTTAAGTTCATTTTTTTCTTTAAAAGATGTACTTAAGTATAGAGGTCTGCTTAATAATCTTGCTAGACGTGATTTTTTAGTTC
>JANPOX010000267.1:0-3396 GCA_031428235.1 Bacteroidia bacterium
GGCAATAAAAAAACATGAAGCCTCCGCCACCCGCCCCGGACATTTTTCCACCGGTAGCACCCGTGGTTATTGCCGTTGTGTATACATGATCAATTAGTTCATTACTAATAGAATGTGCTATTTGCTTTTTATTGGTCCAACCAAAATGAAGAATTTCACCAATATGATTTAGATCGCCGCGTAACAAACTGTCCTTCATCTGTTGTGCTTGCTCTTTTAAATGATGCATTGCTTCAACAGACTTCGTATTATTTTCTTTTACATTCTTAACCTGTTCATTAATGATAGTCGCAGATAAACGTTGAGTTGCTGTGAAATATAAAAGAAGGTTAAATTCCAATTCGTACAACACCTCATCTTTCAATTGAAGCGGATTCACGATCACTTTATCATTTGCCAAAAACTCCATGTAATTAATGCCACCAAAAGTAGCTGCATACTGATCCTGTTTTCCACCGCTCATGTTCAAATCGACACGCTCAATTTCATAAGCTAAATGTGCGATATCGTATTTACCCAAGGGTAATTTTAACCATTCTACAAAAGCACCTAATAAAGAGACAACAATCGTAGAAGAGGTTCCAAGTCCCGAACCCTGAGGCGCTTCAATATAGGAGGTTAAACGAAAAGATAAAGGTTCTAAATTAAATTGTTTAATGATGCGGTTATAAACACCAATAAATAATTCAAAGCCATCTACCAATTGGATCTCTTTTTCGGATTTCACCGATAAGGCCATGTCTGTTCCATCAATACAAAATTCGATCCTTCCATTATCCAAAGGCTCTAAACTTGAATAAGCATAGAGATCAATAGTAGCATTTAAAATTGCTCCTCCGTAAATATCACTATAAGGAGAAACATCGGTTCCTCCACCTGCTAAACCTATTCTTAAAGGTGCTTTGCTTCTAATGATCATTTTCTTATAACATTTGGAATCCTCAAATATAACTCAGATTTTTTAATGGAAATTACCTTTAAAAAAAAATTATTATATTTAATCAATATTAACCCCTTAAAAAAAATCTATGAAAAAAATCTACTCTTTACTTTTATTAACAGTTATGACCTTAAGCATGAATGCTACGTCATACACAGTAACAATCAGCGGGCTCACTTATTCACCACCAACCCTGACAGTAACTATTGGCGATGTAGTAACCATTAATGCAAGTGGTAATCATCCATTAGCTGAAGTTACACAAGCTACATGGAATGCAAACGGTAACACAGCTTCCGGAACAGGATTTGGCACTAAAACAACCAATTATACATTTACCGTTACAACGGCTAGTGATATTTACTATGTTTGCACAATACACGCGAGCATGGGAATGAAAGGTATGATCACTGTGTCAACTACTGGTATCAATGAACAGGATGCAAGTCTTAGCAGTGTGAGTATTTTTCCAAACCCTGCAAAAGATAAATTTTCTGTAAAATTTAATTCAGGTGATAGCAATATTTCTGTAAAATTATACTCCATATGCGGACAGGAAATAGAAGCTTTATCATTTAGAAAAGAAACCAATGCCGGGTTTACATCATTAACCTTTGACCTTGAAAATAAAGTGCCAGCTGGTGTTTATTTTTTACAATTAACCTCTAATTCAAAGAAGGTTACCAAGAAAGTAATTATTGATTAATTACACCAAACATTTTAACCCTGCTTATTAGATAATAGGCAGGGTTTTTTTATTTATTAATAGATTGAAATAAGGTATAAACTTCATCCACAAAAATTTTCCAATCGTATTTTTGTTTTTCTTTTTTTATGCCTTCAGTAAAAGAGGACATCCTATCGTTGTCAAAATAATCCTTAATACCTGCTGCGATCGATTGGCCATTTGGTTCTACAACATAACCAGCTATTTTATCCGGAATAATTTCGCCCAAACCGCCAACATTAGTTACGAGTGTAGGAACTTCAAAATGAAAGGATACTTGCGTTACGCCACTTTGTGTTGCGCTGCGGTATGGCAATGCCACCAAATCTGCAGCTGAAAAATATAACTTCACATCTTCATTGGCTATAAACTTCCCATGCAAAATAACCTGGTTTTCAATTCCATATTTTTTAATCAAATCCAGATAAGGTTGCTTGTCTTCATAAAACTCACCGGCAATCACTAAATTAATTGCTGGGTTCGATTTCAACTCATTCATGGCATCGAGTAACATATCAAGGCCTTTGTAATTCCTGATCAAACCAAAAAATAAAACCAGTTGTTTATCTGCGGGAAGATCCAAAGCTTTGCGAGCATCAGCCTTATTTAATTTTTCCCCAAAAGAAGTATATAAAGGATGCAACAAATATTTTTTATGTTTGGTTGAAGTGAATTTTTCAAGATCCTTCATCACCGCTTTACTCATGGTAACAAAACCATCACAAGCCTTAATAAAATAATCGGCAAATCCTGTATCCCCTATTCGTTTTTCATGCGGAATCACATTATCCGTAATAGCTAAAACTTTAATGCCACTCCTTCTAACCATGCGGGCAATACTTCCCAAGGCAGGACCCATGAAGGGAATCCAAAAACGAAAAACAATAAAATCAGGCTTTTGCTTTTTTATAAAACGGGCGGTTTTTAACCATGATAATGGATTAACCGAATTAATAAGTGTATGAATTTTAATATGCTTTGGTGCATTTCCACTAGTATCAAATTGTGTGCTTCCCGGAAATAAAAAATTGGGGTATTGTAAACTATAAGAAATGATCTGACAATCATGACCCTGTTTATTAAATGCTTCGCAAAACAATTCGTCAAACGTTGCTAAACCACCCCGTAAAGGATAAGCTGGTCCTATGATAAAAATTTTTGCCACGGACTTGTTTTACTTTTTGCCTACAACTAATTCAATCAGATCTTTTTCCTGCAAATATTTATTTGCTAATCCTTTCAATTCTTCAGGAGTAATAGTTTTTACCGATTCAAAATATTTTTCGAAATAATCATATCCTAAACCAAATTCCCAAATAGCTTTAAACTTATCTGCTAACGAATAAGGGCCGTCCACACTTCTTAAAAACTGACCGAGAATATAATTTCTTACTGTTTCTAATTCATCTGCATCTACCAACTCTTCTCGTAAGGTTTTAATTTCTTTGTAAATCTCTTTTAAAGTGTCATTCGTAACATCCACGCCTACTTCTGTTGAAATGAAAAAGTATCCGTTATTAACCAATGACATTAAACCACTACCAATACCGTAGGTATATCCTTTATCTTCGCGAATGTTCGCCATTAAACGGGAACCGAAGTAACCACCCAGTATGGTGTTCAGCACCTGAAACTTAAAATAATCCGGATCTTTTTTATTGAATAATAATCTTCCAACCCTCACGGCCGATTGAATAGCATCCGGTTTCTCAATTAAATGTTTTTGTTG
>JANPOX010000268.1:0-17942 GCA_031428235.1 Bacteroidia bacterium
AATAGATGGCGCGGTTGTATTCGTAATTATTATTGTACTTTTTATTATCTATCACATATTTAAAATCATACAAGGCTTCAAATAAACCGTCAAATATGTAACCTTCGGGTACATATATTTTATTGACATTTCTGCAACCCAACCCATAGTAATAGAAAACATCTTTACCCAGCCGGCTTAGTTCCTCTTTTGTTTCTTTACCATTTAAAACAGCAATGGAGCTTCTGTTTTTACGGATAATGTTGGGATATTTTCCAAAGTAGTATTCAAAATGCTTGGCGGTATTATCACTTCCGGTAGCAATAACTGAGTCAAAGTCAAGAAGTCTGCCTTCTGAGAAATTTATCCTTGATGCAAATTCCTGTTCATAGTAGATGACCATTCCTGCTAAAAAAGGGATCAGCGCAGGATCATCGCTTGATACTTTTATTAAAATGTTGTGTCCGCTTAGGAGAACGCACAGCATATCATGAAAGCCTACAGCCGGAATATTCCCAGCCATGATGACCGCCACTTTTTTAGGATTGGTAGGTTCTGTAATTGTCGATGCAAAATCATGAATTGGTTTTTCTTCCAGCATCGTGGCAATGCCTTTCAAGGCCATTTGAATGCTCTCGGGAGTAAACCAACCGTTGTAGGAATAGGCAATTTCTGTTAATTTATTAAGGTCGTTGTGAAAACGCTCTTCTTTTGGCAGCCATTGATTAGAAAAATGTCGGTTTATAAACAAGCCTAATTGTACAAAAGCCTGTTCCCGTTGTTTTAAGGTCATAAAAATTAATCTTATATTTGTACTCTTAAATTAAAGCATACAAAACTAACTAAAAATGGCTATTATAATAACGGATGAGTGTATTAATTGTGGCGCCTGTGAACCGGAGTGTCCCAATAATGCAATATATGAAGGAGGCGCTGAATGGCGTTTTGCGGATGGAACAAAAGTAAAGGGTGAATTTACTGGTCACAATACAGGAATTACTGATGATGCCAATGATCCTCAAACACATTACAGCATGGATATTTATTACATTGATACTGATAAATGTACTGAGTGCGCAGGCTTTCATGATGAGCCACAATGTGCAGCCGTTTGCCCGGTTGACTGCTGTATAAAAGATGACGACCATGTTGAAGCGGAAGCAACCTTGTTAGCAAAAAAAGACAGTATGCATTTGTAAATCTTAGTAAATTAATTAAAAAACCTTCGCTGATCAGTGAAGGTTTTTTTTATGGATAAAATGGTTATAATATACGCTTCGACTCCGCTCAGCGTGACATGACTTAGTTCTGAGAATTTAGAAAGACGTAACTGATAATATTCGCACCCATTTTCAATGCTTTTTCATGGGTTTCAGGGCTGTCTTTATGAATTTCATAACTTTCCCAACCATCACCCAAATCGCATTCTGCATCATAAAAACATACTAAACGACCTTTATAGATTAATCCAAAACCCTGTGGCGCTTTACTCTCATGTTCATGAATCTTAGGCAAGCCTTTATCAAAGTTGTAAGCCTGGTGATAAATAGGATGAGAATAGGGTAGTTCCACCAGTTCTAATTCAGGGAATACTTTTTTGAGCTCTGTTCTTATAAATTTATCCATCCCATAATTATCAGACACATGTAAAAAACCTCCTGCCAATAAATATTTCCGAAGGTTCTCCGCTTCCTGATTTGAAAACACCACATTGCCATGCCCGGTCATATGAATGAAAGGATAATTGAATATTTCTGTGCTGCCTACTTCCACAATTGCCTGCTCCGGATTAATGTTGGTTTTAATATTGGCGTTACAGTATTTAATTAAGTTTGGTAATGAAGTTTCTAAATTAGCGTACCAATCGCCGCCGCCACTGTACTTTAATAAACCGATCTGATATGATTGCGAGAAAACACTGGAAAGTTTCAGAATACTAAATAAGAAAAACAAAATGCTCTTATTCATTTACCGTTTCGCTAATTTATAATTTTTCTTTTCTTCAGAAATTGGTAAGCCTAAGTCGGATACCGTTAGCTTATCTTTAAAGTCAGCGAAACCATCTGCCGTTACAGTAATATCATATGATCCCGCGGGTAAGGCCATTACAAATCGGCCATTGTTTGGATTTGGAACAAAGCTAAATTCTTCATTAGTGACCACATTCACCGCTAAAATATTTGCAATATATTCTTTGGGCTGGTTCAGTGAATCACCCAATAACATGCTTCCTAAATACAAGGTGAGTTTTTGATCCATGTCATTAAACTTGATTCTGTAAATGTCCAAATCACCTTGTCCACCTGGTCGCCAGGCACTAATATAACCGGCACGGTTGTCTGGTGTTAAACTAATACTTCGATCATTGTCAGTTGTGTTAACCGGGAATCCTAAGTTTTCTGCTTTCGTCCATTTATTATCTTCCTGATTCCATACACTTTTAAAAAGATCAAATCCTCCAATGGTATTATGCCCTTCTGATGAAAAATAAAGTGTTACACCATCTGTAGAAAGATAAGGGAAATCTTCATTATATTCGGTATTGACCTCTGGCCCCATTTTAAATGGTTCGCTCCATGCACCATTCGGCAACTTGCGGCAGACATAAATATCTGTTTGTGCTTCCCTGTCTTCACCCCTCACAAAAAACAAAGTATTTCCATCAGCGCTAATAGATGCAGAATGTTCAATTTGTTTATTAATGTGTTCAGGAAAAGCAACATACTTTACCCAGGCACCATTCTTTTTTACAGAAGTATAAATGTCTCCATACTTATCAATATGATCAATATATACAAGCATTTCAGAGCCATCTGCTTTTACACCAACAACCTGTTCATCCAGCGAAGAATTGATTTTTGGACCCGGATTTTCTGCTTTTAACCATTTCCCACTCTCCAGTTTTGACGTATAAATATCGGAGGCGTAGTATCCATCTACTTCAACCCTTCCGGCTGTTTGTCCTTTTCGTCGCGTAGTAAAAGCTAAAAAACTTTCATCCTGTGTGATCCATGGATAGTAATCGGCAAATTCTGAATTTAATTCTTTTCCTAAATTAGTAAAGGATACATTAACCGGTGATTGCATGAGTGTTTTTGCATTAGCACATATCTCTAATTCCCTGTCTGCAATTTTTTTCTTTTTAGGTTCCAATACCTTATATTTTTCAAAGGCTTTAATAGCATCGTCTATTTTGTTGGAAAGGCGATATGCTTCTCCTAACCTAAGCCAAACATTAGACTCAACTTTAGGATCTTTGGTGCAAAATTCAAGGTATTTGATTGCTTCAGCTTTATTGATGTTCGTATTAAGGTAACATTCAGCAATTTTATATTGAATAGTAGCATTGTTTTTATCCCCTTTTAAAAGCTCTTTGTAAACAGGTAGGGCCATCAAAAAGTTATGGTGACTATAATGTTCGTCAGCATCTGCAATATCGTATTTTGGTTTGCCGGGTTGGGCAAAGGATATTGATACAGTAAAAAAACTAATGACAAGGAAATACCTAAACATAATGGTTTACAATTTAGAAAATATTTTTCAATAATCGTACCTATTTTTTCTGAGAAAGTTTAAAAAGCAGCTCTTTTTCCGCCTTTGTAAGGTTTTCATAACCTGATTTTGAGATCTTATCAAGCAAGACATCAATGGTTTGTTGATTACTTAAACTGGCCGTAGTGTTCTTTACAGCACTATTGGTATGAACTACTTTAAGCTTCGGTTTTTCAGGTTTTCGAAAGAAAGAAAACTCAGAAATATCTTTACCATTCTTTAACAGGTATCCAAAAAGCAAACCAAAGAAAGCACCACCAAAATGAGAGATCTTACCTCCGGTATTGATGTTGAAATCAATAATAGTGGAAACTGCAAAAATCAATAAAGCATAATATTTATACTTCATTTCAATAATTCCAAAAAGGCTGACAGATAGATTTGGAATATACATCGCTAAACTAGTAACAATGCCTATAACGGCTGCCGAAGCTCCGAACAAAATGGAGTTAGCAAAAGAAATGGGAAAAAAAGCGGATAAAATTAAAAGTGTAATACCGCCTGTTAATCCGCTCATAATATATACGTAAAGGAATTTTTTTTCTGACAAAAAATTTAAAAATGTATGTGCTGTAAAATAAAGTAACAACATATTATAAAATACATGACCAAGATCTTTATGAGAGAACATGTAGGTGAATAAGGTCCACGGCTTAAAAATAAATTCATTAAGGTTTAGTGGCAGGGCCATATTCAGGGCGATTACATCCGATTTAAATACACCTGAACTGATATTAATGATGAAAAACACAGAGATGTTAATGATCAATAGTAAGGTTAGTTTACTATGTTTTTGCAGTTCGTATTTTAAATTTTGAAAAAATGACATACAGTTAAAAGAAGAAATTTTTATTTTTTTTCCAGATCAACATGATGATGATACCAACTGCTAGCCCGCCAAGGTGGGCAAAATGAGCGACATTGTCGTGTGCGAAGAAACCATTATATAATTCATATAATGCATAACCAATGACTAAATATTTTGCTTTTACAGGGATAACAAAATACAGTTGCAATTCTGTGTTTGGAAACATCATGGCGAATGCAACCAATAAGCCAAACACAGCACCCGACGCGCCCAATAGAATAGTATATTCATTATTGAGGTAGCTAATTCCTAATTGTAAAAAAGCAGCCCCTAAGCCGCATAATATATAAAAATTCAAGAAACGCTTGGCCCCCCAGATATTCTCTAAAATAGAACCAAACATATATACTGCCAGCATATTCAAAAATATATGAGGTATATCCGCATGCATGAACATATAAGTAATAAACTGATGCGGTTTAAAATCCGGAGTACCTATAGGAGATAAATTTAAAAAGCGATTTAGATCAATGGTATTGTGAAGTAAAAAAGTTCCAAAAAATAAAACAACGTTAATGATCAAAATATTCTTGACCACAATTGGGATCTGTTGAAATTGTCTTGGTTTAAATTCCTGAAAGCCCATAATTAAAATTATTTTTTAAAAAACGCATCCAATTCTAATTTACTCATTTCCATTATCACCGGTTTCCCATTGGGGCTATACATCGGGTTTTCGCAAAGAAATAAATGTTGCAGCATAAGCATTGTTTCCTGCTCATCTAATGCTTTTCCATATTTTATACCGGCACTTTTTGCCATGCTCTTACACATATTTTCAAAAGGATCGAGTTTAACGTCAAAGGTATTTAATTTATAGGTTTCCAAAATACCTTCTACCATTTCCTGTGTGTTAAATTCTCCTAATTCGGCTGGAGCGCCTTGAACAACCACAGTATTTTTTCCAAATGGTTCAATTTCAAAACCAAGGAGTTTAAAGTGAGGCATCAGAGATTCTAATAAAACATAATCATTGGGAGATAGTTCAATGGTTACAGGAAACAGAATTTGTTGAGAAGCTGTGGCCGTATTTCTTTCTTTTGTTGCTATATAATGTTCATACAAAATTCGTTCATGAGCCCTTTGTTGATCAATAACTAATAAACCATTTTCATGAGCAGAGATAATATATTTATTATATAATTGAAACCCTTTTTGAAAAACAGCTTCGTGATTTAATTTGGTTTGCTCCGCTTTTTTTTCTAACTGAAGATTTTCATTCTCGTGCTTTAAATCAGTATTGGTATAATTTTGATATAAATTTTCCCAGTTTTGATGATTAACTTTTTGTAAATCAGTTTCATAAGCCGGTTGTTTATGTCCTGATGAATGAGCTGATGAACCGGTAGAAAATGGATTATAATCTTTGTTCACAGTAACTGTTGGTTGAGAAACGGTTTTCGTATAATCAATTTCAAAACTCATTTCGCTATTAAAATCCAGGCTGGGGGCAAGGTTTGCTTTTCCAAGAGCCCGTTTTACTGCGCTATGCAACAGTGCATAAATAATTTTTTCATCCTGAAATTTAATTTCTGTTTTAGTAGGATGGATATTAATATCAATGGATTCAGGGCTCACCTCTAAAAATAAATAATAGGAAGGGTGAGCATCCGCGGCAATTAATTCGCGATAAGCTTCAGCAACCGAATGATTTAAATAGGCGCTTTTGATAAAACGGCCATTGACAAAAAAATATTGATCGCCTCGTCTCTTTTTCGAATTTTCGGGTTTGCCTACATAACCGGAAATCTTTACGACATCGGTTTCTTCATTAATTTGTACAAGTTTACCCTGCAAATTTTTACTGAATAATCCGGAAATGCGTTCAATTAAAGAAGTAGGAGGAAGGTTATAAATTTCGTTCCCATTACTGAATAACTGAAAATGAATATCAGGATGTGGTAAGCAAACGCGTTCAAATTCGTCAATAATATGTTTTAATTCTACTGCATCATCTTTTAAAAAATTACGACGAGCCGGGATATTAAAAAATAAATTTTTTACAATAAATGAAGATCCTGTAGGTGCCTGACATTCTTCCTGACGAATGAACCGGTTACCTTCAATCTCTATTAACTGACCAACGACATCCTCATCACGTTTAGTTTTTAATTCAACCTGGGCAACTGCGGAAATACTTGCAAGTGCTTCTCCTCTAAAACCTTTGGTATGTAATTGAAATAAATCTTCTGCCTTTTTGATTTTAGAAGTGGCATGGCGCTCAAAAGCCATTCTGGCATCCACCGGATTCATTCCGGAACCATTATCAGAAACCTGAACCAGCGTTTTTCCTGCATCTTTTACAATAAGCTTAATGAAGGTTGCTTTAGCATCAATCGCATTTTCGAGTAACTCTTTTACAATAGAGGCCGGTCTTTGAACCACCTCACCTCCATCAATTTGATTTGCTACACTTTCCGGTAAAAGAGTTATCACGTTTTGCATGGCTGCAAAGGTAATTTTTTACTTCATTTTCCCTAAGAAAGAGCGGATTTTTAAATGTGTTTTATTTTTTAACATATAAATTTTTATGTAACCGATATTTTTTATATATTTCCGGAAAAATAAATAGGTTATGTCGACAAAAACTAAGGCTTCGTCAAAAAAAGCAACAATTAAAAAAGCAACTGTGAAAAAAAATGTTGCAAAAAAACCTGTTGCAAAAAAAGTAGTGAAATCTCCTGTTAAAGCCAAACCTATAAAAAAAGCTGTAGCTAAAAAAGCCATTGCAAAAAAAGCTATTGTTAAGAAGCCTGTAAAAAAGGTAGTTAAGACTGTTAAAAAAGCGGTTGCTAAGAAAAAAGTTCCTGCAAAAGCGGTTAAAAAAACAGGAGCTAAAAAAGTTGTTGCCAAAAAAGTGGTTAAGAAAGCAGCTAAACCTGCAAAAAAAGTAGTAGCAAAAAAACCTGTTAAAAAAGTTTTAGCTAAAAAAGTTACTAAACCTGTAAAAAAAGTAATTGCCAAAAAGCCGGTTAAAAAAGCGATTGTTAAAACAGTTCTGAAAAAAATTGTAAAACCAGTAGTAAAAGCGTCAGCAAAAAAGGAATTCACAAATACGCATGAAACTAAGCCATTACATTCTAAAGTTTCAACTATAAAAGAGATCAAACATATTATTGAAGAAGGAGTCGAACATAAGACAGAGAAGCCTGTTAAAGCTTTAAAAGTAAAAAAGGTAAAGGCGCCAATTGTAAAAAAACCAATAGTTGCACCAACTACATTTAGGATTACTGAAAACAACGCACCATCCAAAATGATGAAGGAACCTGCGGGGAAATTTGAAATGGAGTTTGTTATCAGGGCGTCAGAGGATATGGTATTTGAATTTGTTAGTACTGAAAGCGGTTTATCTGAGTGGTTTTGCGATGATGTTAATATACGCGATGGAGTATTTACATTTGATTGGGACGGACAAATTCAGCAAGCGAAACTTGTAAAGGAAATTCCACCACAATTAATACGCTATCAATGGCTTGATAAAAATGACGGAAGTTATTTTGAGTTCAAAATCCAAAAAGATGAATTAACAAATGATATATCCTTGATAATCACTGACTTTGCATCAGATAAAGCGGATGAAGTGTCGGCACGTTTATTATGGCATAGCCAAATTGATAAATTACTTCACGTACTGGGATCATTCTTTTAATAACTGAAACCCTACTTTCGCCCAAATTAACTTTTGAATTTGAGAAAAAGACGTAATTTAGACCCGTTCATTATAAACCTTTAAATATTATTACCATCGCTTAGACATCTACTTAATTTTATTGAATAAATAATTTAATTGTAGTCCTATGTCTATGCAACTTCTTTCTGATAACGAGCTGGTAAAGCTCTATATGAATGGTAATGAAGAATCACTTTCTGTTCTTGTTAAGCGTCATAAACGACGTATCTTTTCATACATTTATCTCATCACTCGGCATAAAGCCCTAACCGAAGATGTTTTTCAGGAAACTTTTTTTAAGGTTATACAAACTTTGAAAAAACAACAATATAGTGAAGAAGGTAAATTTTTACCCTGGGTTTTGCGCATTGCAAAAAACCTAATTATTGATCATTTTAGAAAAGTTAAAAAAATGCCATCGATTTCTTCTGTTATAAATGATGAGGGAGAAGAAACTTCTATTTTTGATATTATCCCTCAGGAAATTCATACCGCAAAAGATTCTGACGAGACCCGGAAATTTAAAGGAATGATTCGTTCCATTGTTGGTGATTTGCCGCAGGATCAAAAAGAAGTGGTAATTATGAGAACCTACTACGATATGAGTTTTAAAGAGATTGCTGAAGTTACCAATGTTTCTATTAATACTTCTTTAGGAAGAATGCGATACGCCTTAATTAACCTGAAAAAAATGATGGAAGAAAAAAATGTAGAGATTTATATTTAAAAGAATAGTTGTAGTTTTTAAGTTTGTTTTTGTTTTATTTAAAGCCTCTCCTGCAGTTTTTGCTGAGAGGCTTTTACTATTTTAAGTGTAACTAAATAAGTGTTTGTTATTCAATTATTAATTTAGTGCAAATTAAAGACTTACTATGATTGACAATATTTATAATATAAAATCCGGAAGTAAATTGATTGAAATTTAAATTAACATGATTAACACCATTCAAATTTTCAAAATGTTCTGTTGAAATACATTTACCTTCCAAATTGTATAAATTAACGTTTACTTCATTTACTAAGGTTGTATTTAGATTAAGTACAAATTGATTATCGTTATTATTTAAAAGTTGAATGGGTTGGTCGTCAACAGATTTAATTGCCGTAGCTAAATCAATTACATTAATATATTTTGTTGTGCTATCCATGCATCCTGTTAAGTTTGCTCCTATTAGTTTTATTTCATAAATGCCGGGAGATGAATAACTGTATGCCGGTTCAAAATCTGTAGAGCTTCCAAAGCCATCCCCAAATGACCAATAATAAGAATCACAATTCTCAGATGCGTTTGTTGGAAGGAAATTTTGCAAAATACTGGTAGTTACAGTATCTGGAGATGAAAATGAAATTGTGGGTGTAAGTTTTGGATTGATCGTAAATCCTGAAACATAAGAATAACAATTATTATTTACCGAAGTAATTTCAACGCTATAATTGCCACTGTTTAGTCCTGTTAAAGAATCACTTTCAAGTGAGCTGAGAGACGTTTTTATAATAGCACCTATGGAATCTTTCCACACATAATTCCATGGAGCTTCAATATTTCCATTTACTCTGAGTTTACCGCCGTTCATTAACTGGCAGGTTGGTTGAAATAATTCTGAAGTTACCGGTAAATTATAATGAGTGATTTCTAGCACAAATCGTGAAGATGTTGTTGTATTTAATAAATTAAAAACATACGGTGCTGCTAAAATATTTACAGAAGTACCAGCAACAAGGTCATTTAATTTCACACATGTTCCTAACGGGAGAAAGGCAAAATCTGTAGCTGTAATTGTGAAATTTCCGGTAATATTAGTAGTAGTTTTAATGTTTATTGAGAATGTAGAGGCCACGGGAGAAATTCCGTTAATTTGCATTAATGTTGAGTTAAAATCCTGCGATATTTGAGGAACACAATTAGGACCGCTTATTTTATAGGCATCGTAATCAGAGTCAAAATCATCTGTTGCCCCCTCTTGATAATATAAAACTGTTTCATCCAGGTAATTTGGAACTCCGTTCATTTTTAAACGAATCATTGGAACCTGTCCAATGCAATCGAAACCAATTAAACACATACATGATACAATAAGAACTATCATGCATTTTTTACTCCCACTTAAATTGATAAATGAAGTAATTGTTTTTGTTGGAAGATATAAAATATTCATGGCTTATATTTTTAATAAAATTATTTCTAATTACGGTAAGTTGAAACTGCATTTTAACACCTTGCTTTCAGATGTAATTTTTTATTTCTTTTTGTCATATTATTGATGAAAAAAAATATACTTTTAGATTAAATATAAAAGGCATGAAAAAAACAATTCAAAACTACAAGTATAAAATTGTCATGTTAATTGATGATAATAATCTTGATCGACTTGTCAATCAAAGAATTTTGGAAGTAAATAATTTTGCAGAAATTATCTACATTAATTCCAGTACGATGAGTGCTCTTGAATTTTTAAAAAATTTAGAGATCAGCAGCGAGGGAAAACATCAATTATTTCCCGAATGTATTTTTGTAGATTTAAACATGCCTTTAAATGATGGCTTTCAGTTTATAGAATTATTTTATAAACAATTTAGGCAAACTAATAAAAATTGTAAAATTTTTGTTTTAACATCATCCTTAAATCCTGATGATAAAATAAAAATACATAAGATAGACTCTTCTATTCCATTTATTAATAAGCCATTAACAAGCGATATTTTATCTGGTCTGGGATGATTTTTGTTGGCAACAAGAGATTATATGTTTTTAAAAACATGTAAGATTGTTTTGCATTGAACTACAGTGTATTTTGTTTTATCAGATGTACACATTTTACATTAGATTTTTCGTCAGACAAAAAAATATTAAATTTTACAAAAGCACATTTTTCTGATAAGTTTCCAGCCAACAAAGTGCTTCTATTTTGTTTCGGAAGAGTTGCATTGTAAATTGCGGTTTGTGAAATAATTTAAAAGAGTGGATAGTCAATCTGTTTGCCAGGTTTGTTGAAAAACAGGCCGTTACCTTTTTATTAGATGTTGTTTCCGGTGATGCTATGTATTTTAAAGCATCATCATCAATTGAAAATAAATTACTAGCATCAATTAAAGCAAACTTAGCTTTGTTTTTAGTAAGTTCTTTTACTGATCGACAATTACTTTTGGCTTTTTGAACCGTTATAATTGCATCTTCCAGTATTTTAATATAAAGGATGGATTCTTTTTCGTTGTATTGAAGTTCAGCAATATCAGAACAACTTGTTTTAATAGTGTTTGCCATACTTAGTTCTTCTCTGATGATCTTTTGATTGTTTATTTAAAATAGCGTAGCTATAATATTACTTATTGTGTTGTCGTTACATGTAAACCTAACTACCCTCGGATATAATTGAATCTTAAAGCTGTACTTAACATTAATACCGGAGAAATTCTATCTGCATACATGCCATTAACATAATTTAAATGATAATAGGTGCCAAATCCTATACTATTAGACCATACCAGTTTCTGATTTATTTTTCTGTTGAGACCAAGCCCACCAAATATATCAATGGTTGATAGTTGATAATTGGAAAAATCAATAGTTTCATCGTTTTGTTTTTGTATCCCTTTTTCTTCCAGTCTTATTGCACCTTTGCTCAAATTAGCGGAATTAAGGTATTGTACATATGAAAATACAAAAAGTTGAATTCTTTTATCTTCAATTTCAGGATTTATTTTTTCAGAATTAAAACTTTCCTGACCTGTGAGCATACGCATGTATCTGAAACCTGCCCCGCATATTTCCTTTTTGCATTTTTGAAAACAAGGACCGATAGAAAAATGATTTTTACCATTGTATAAACTAACAGAAGCATTATACATAGTTCCGTGTGAATTACCGGATAGGTGTGTTCCAACGCCTAATCCTAAACGGTAGTTTGATTTGGTATTGCTTTGTGAGCAAAGGGTTCCGCAAGTTAATATTAAAATAATTGCAGTTGCATTTTTGAAAGTAAAGTTAGAATTTCCCATATAAAAATTTTTTATAAAGGTGCTTTCATATTTTTATTTCAATTACTAAAAAATAAACTTTGTATTAGCTATGTAAGTTTTTCACGATATTAGTTTCATTTTATTATTCGATGCAGCATATAAACAAGAACAGTGAAAGGTTATATAAAATAAAAAAGCGCTTGGTAGCGCTTTCATAGTGTGTTTGAGATTAAATTTATTAAAATTTAATAAGTTCCTCATACAATTCTTTAACAGGGAGGCCCATGACATTATAAAAACTGCCTTCTATTTTATCAATGCCAATGTATCCTAACCAATCTTGTACGCCATAACCACCAGCTTTATCATATGGACTGTAATTGGTTAAATAATATTCTATTTCTTCAGCTTTTAATTTTTTAAAATACACTTTACTCACATCATAAAATGTAGTTTGTTTATTACCGCTTTTCAAACATACACCAGTATACACTTCATGCATTTTTCCACTGAGTGCTTCCAGCATTTTTTTTCCTTCCACAAAATTGGCTGGTTTATTAAACACTTTTCCTTCGCACCAAACAATGGTATCAGCTGTTATTAAAATTTCATTTTCTGAGAGGTCATCTTCATAAGCATCCGCTTTTTTTTCAGCAAGATATAATGGTATCTCTTCAGCTAAAAGGTCGATGGGAAATGTTTCGTCGACATTAATGGGTTTATTTAAAAATGCAAAACCAAGGCTTTTTAATAATTCCTGGCGACGTGGAGAATTGGATCCTAATATAATTTTGTATGGAAATTCTTTAATATGTTGTTCTACGTTATTCATTTGTCTTTTTATTTACAGTTCATCCTAGCTATTAGCGTAGTTATAAGTACAGATATTTAATAATAAATGTAAAACCTATTCCAAATAACATAGTAAATTTAAGCAATAAGCTGGCCATTTTAAAATCTTTGCTTGTTTTTGCTCGTATAATCAGTATTATAAGTAAAATAAGTGGAACAACTATTAATCCTAAAATATAGTAAATGGCAATGTATTGCGCTTCTTTATAATATTTAAAACAAGCTAATAATAACAATCCTATTGTAATAATAATCAGAAAAAAGGTGACCACTTTACTTGTTATCATTCCCCAAACAATAGGCATTGTTTTACCACCGGTTTGTATATCGCCCTTATAATCTTCCATATCTTTTATCACCTCTCTTGCAAAAGATGTTAAAAAAGCAAAAGCAGAATACCCACAAACAATTATAGCCAGCATTTTTAAAAAATCACCGATCATTAATGTAACAAAAGGATCTATGCCACCAATTAAATAATATTCATAAACCATCGGCATTACTGGTATAGAAGCCGTTAATAAGGATACTACAATATTTCCGACTAATAATTGCTTTTTAAAATGGGTAGAGTAGAACCACAAAAGCAAAATACTTAATATCTGAAATAGAAGCAGTTTAATGCTATGACACTTTAAAGAAAGATAAAATCCAAGGGCTAAACCAACAACATTAAAAATAATATGTAAGATCATTGCCCAACGACGCTTAATTACCACATCAATCACCACTGTTTCCGGTCGATTGATCCTATCTGTTTTTACATCAAAATAATCATTGATAATGTAACCGGCTGCGGCAATTAATAATGTGCTTATTAAAGAAATGGTAAATAAGGTAGGTGTAAATTTCGAGAATTCATTAACCGGTGCAAAAACCAGGTATTTTATACACCATTGAGTGATGGCAATGATCAATAGATTCTCAATGCGAATCAATTTAAAAAAAGCTATAACAGGGTTTCTGATCATAAATGTATTACGATAGAAAATTAACAAATTAAATCCTAATTTTGGGAAAAATGTTATGGATCTAAGCGAAGAATATTGGAATAACAGGTATGCTGAGAATAATTCAGGCTGGGATATTGGAAAGGTATCAACTCCTATTAAAGAATATATTGATCAAATAACAAATAAAGAGTTCACTGTTTTAATCCCCGGAGCAGGAAATGGTTACGAAGCTGAATTTCTTTTTCGTTCCGGTTTTAAAAATATTCATGTACTGGATTTTGCTGAAATTCCGTTACTAAATCTTAAAAAGAGAATACCTGATTTTCCAGACAAACAGTTGATCAAACAGGATTTTTTTTCTCATAAAGGCCAATATGACTTAATTATTGAACAAACTTTTTTTTGTGCGATTCACCCAGGTTTGCGCAAAGGTTATGTAACACACGTGAAATCATTGCTTAAACCAAATGCAAAACTTGTTGGTTTATTATTTAATGATACTTTAAATAATGAGCCGCCACCCTTTGGTGGAAGTAAAGAGGAATATGAACTTCTTTTCTCTGAACTTTTTGATATTAAAGTAATGGAAGCTTGTTATAATTCGATAAAGCCAAGACAGGGAAGAGAATTATTTGTAATCATGCAAGTTAAAGAATGATGTTCGCGCTATTTTTATTGTAAATTTGAGTTAAGACAAAAATTATTTTGCAGCCAGAAGAACGGATATTTGATGAGAAACAATACATGGGACATAACCGCCTTAGTATTATATGGCGCACTATTATCACTTTATTTTGTTTCGTAGGCTATTACTGGAGCGAGAATCCGAAACCTATTCAGATAGCTATTTTTAAGATTGGTTATTATCCGGCCTTAGATATTCCAAACTCCGGGAAAATATTTTTTTTACTGGGCTTATTAATTTTAATGTTCTCAGCCATGCTTACTTTTATTTTGCATACTCGTACTCAGGTCTTCTCCAATTATGTTTTAATTGATGGTTTTTGGACAGCCCGCCGTGTGAAAATAAATTTAGAAAGCATTACACACATTCGCAAAAGCCGCTACAAAAAACATATTTTCAGAAGAGCTGTTTATAATTTACACAGCGGTGGAATAATTCGTTTTTTTACCAGCGGAAATGAGTTTGTTGAATTAAAAGATCGTAACGGATTTACTTATAGAATTGGTACACAAAGAGCATCGGAGTTATACCAGGTTTTAAAAAAACAGTTAAGCGAAATTCATAGCGCTTAAAATTTTTAGAAATTATCATACCATTGTCGTTGTCGTGGTATTTTTACATCGCTCAGCATACTTGTTTTTAAATTAATGGTTAAGCTGTAACTTTTCCTGAATCCAAAAGGTACCCAGTCAATACGGGCTTCCCAGCAACGTAAATCCCTGTAAAGATTAATACTCGTATAACTTAAGTTTTTGTTGGTCAGGTCGTATCCGCTTGTGACTCCAAGTTTCCAGTATTTTGTTACCGAAACATCCCCACTGAAATTCACAGTCTGAATGTCTTTTATTTTTTCTAAAACCTTAGTGTAAGTAACATTGTAATATACGTTTAAGTTCCAGGGTAGTCTTTCCTGAGCTTGCAAGGTGTTAGTGGGAGCGCCTTTTTCAGCACCATTTGTGAGGTCCGGTTTCTTTGGTCTTGGTGTAAATGAATTAGAACTGAATGAGGCGTTGATGGCAATATTGCCTGTTTTAAAATCGGCAAACCGTCCGTTCTCATTCACTAAATAACGACTCGTTCTATAAGTATATTGATTATTAGTAAAAGTATTTGTGAGCACCGTTGAATAGTAGGGATCAAAAGTAGAACCAAAAACCAGATCAAAATATTTCCAGATCTTTGTCCGGCCGGTGATAGATAGTAAACTTAATTTAAAACTATCAGCAGCAAAATTATAGTTACCGCTGAAACTTAAATTTTGCATTAAGGTTACTTTATTATATATAAAACCCGTATCGGTTTTTTGACGAATTTTTGCTTCTAAATTATTATTCAAATTCAAACTCAAACTATTTTGTTTCCCTTGTCCAGGGCCATTAAATAAGGTGTTTTCAAAAATCGAGTATTTGTTTTTTAATTTAAAAGTTGTATCACTTACCACATCTCTCCAAAATCCATATTGCTCTTCTCCAAAATCAGGACGATAGGTATATGCCAGGTTGGGAATCAATAAATGTCTGACCTGTTTCAGGCGTTTACCCTTAAATACATAATCCATAAATAATTTAGTGCTTAAGGCTGTATTGAAATTGGCATCATAACCTGTTTGAAAACCTTTGTGAGTAGAATTGATAATGTAATTGGTAGTAGTATCTAATTCTTTCCGGGTAGTTTTTGTATACATTACCGCGCTAAGGTTTAATGCAGGTGTTAAGGTAAAATATTTCATCAAAGTTATATTTGTTGAAATAGGCAAAGTATGTCGGAAACCATATTTTAAACTATCACCAATATTTCCTTTAAAGATGGAAGTATCAGCACCGGATAAAGTATTACGGGCTTCCAGTAAATAACTGATGCCGATTTTATCAATAGGATTTTGTTTGATGCGGCTTTCTTTTTTAAAGGGATAAAAACGATTCACGTTAAAAGTAACTTCAGGAAATGAAATATTCATGAGTTTTGTTTGGGTATTTTGATCGTGCCTTGCATTTATTCCCAATGATCCTATTTTATATGTCTTTGTAAAATTAATGTTTGATTGAAAGGTATTGGTTAAGTACTGACCGGTATTTTGCGCATTATATTTATTATACCTTGATGTTCTTATATTCACATCACTACTGAAACGCACTGTTGGATTGTTTTTTTGATCCTGAATATGTCTCCAGTTAATTGAAATATCTTTTTGTTTGGAATAGGAGCTTGGTATTTCTCTTTCTCCGTTTCTGAATTCAGAATAACCTAAAGTTACAGCACCATTGTATTTATAATTAATATTATAATTATTGGTTGTTCTTAATCCCCAACTGCCGTTTGAATAAATATCGCCTCGAATGGTCATATCAGTCTGATCGTTGATACCCCAATAAAACCCGCCATCTTTTAAATAAAACCCAAGAGCATCACTATTTCCATAGAAAGGAATTAGAATGCCCGAGTGTCTTTTCTTTGTATTAGGAAAAAATCCAAACGGAAGTCCTAATGGTGTTGGCACGCCACCAATTTCAAGGTACATGGGGCCAGTTACAATTTTATCATCGGGAATGATCTTGGCTTTTTTGGCCTTGAATACAGTTCTTGAATCTTCAAACTCGCATGGTATGCATCGCAGATTTCTCATGTAAATCACATTATTACTGTCTTTTTTTACTTCGCTACCAAGCAGTAATAAATCACCTTCTTTTGTAGAGATATCGTAGATTTTGCCTTTTTTAGTTTTAAGGTTATAAATTACCTTACGCATGGTGGATTCCTGGCCTTCAGCTTTCATGATTGGATAACCAATTTTATTGCCTGTGCTATCCAGTCGCCCGAAGGCAGTAATGGTATTCTTTTCGTTATCGATCTCAATAAACTCAGCTTTCAGGTTCATGTCTTCGTATTGTACATAGGCATCCCCGAATAAATAGATCTTTTGTCCTTTGGTTTCGTATCTTATAGAATCTCTGGCGTTATAAATAATGGAATGCTGAAGAGGGTCTATGTCTTCATCTTCACTTAAAGAATCTACTTTAACATCTTTAATAGAATCACCGGGTAAGGGATTTTGTGCAATACTGATTTTTTTAATGGTATCAGTGGATATTGATTTTTTAGTAGGATTTTTTACTTTGGTGGGTTTTGTTTTTAAGTCCGTTTGTGATAAAACAGCTGGCGCACTTATTAACAATAACAAGAGCAAAAAAAATATATGTTTAACTGTATTAATAAAGACCTACGACTAAATTTACCTAACCTACAAATCTAACAATTACTCAATAATTGTTCGTTATTTTTTAATGGCAAGATGATAAAAAAATATAATATATTCATTACGTTAGTTCTGCTTCAGGCATTGTTAATGGTTATATTTTGTTCGTTTTATAAGCCAAAAGATGACCCAAAACGTAAAGTAAAAATCATTGTCATAGATCCGGGCCATGG
>JANPOX010000269.1:0-2571 GCA_031428235.1 Bacteroidia bacterium
CGTTCGACCGTTCTGATCTGAACATAATTATTGATTTAAAAGAGGAGACAACTGGGTTGACTCCTTCCTACACCAATAATAAAAAGTCCTTTGAAAAAGTAGATAGATCAACGGAGCTTACTCGCCTTGAAACCTTGAAAAGTGAAGGACTCTTAAACCCCGCTGAAGCACTTGAATTTAAGGACGTGTTACTTTCGGGTAATGATACAAATATTAGTTTGTCCATTGATGAGCTAATGAAGCTTAGGAAGCAGTTCAATACTGGTTTGCTTAGTAAAGACGAATTGGCTGTACTTAAAAGTAAAATTGTACGAAAGCAATATGATTTTTCTCCTGGAAACACAGCTTCAGAAAAAATTGAAATTTTAAAAGGTAAAGCCGACTCGGGTGACTATACAAAGGCAGAAATCGAAGAATTAAAAAAGAAAATGATTAATTCATATCGTTAGCTCCAAAAGTACAAAATTAGTATAACGCAAAGAACTGCAGTCTTAAGCGGCAAAGGCCTTAAAATTCAGTATGTTTAAATTCTTATCTTCTATATCGCAGTGAACTTTAAATCCTCAATAATACTCGATAAGAATAAAAGCAGTTGGACGTTCACCTTCCCTGTCCAGTTACCAGATGTAGCAGAATTGATTCTGAAATTTCATTCAAATTCATTTGATGGAATACTATTAGGGGTTAAAATACAACTTGATATACTTTTCCATATTCCCGGCAAAGGAATAAACACAAAGAAATTTATTGTGGATTTCCAGGATCTTAAGTATGAGTCGTGGTGTGAAATTTTCTATCTGGGGGAATTTATACGGGAAATAAAGATATTCTCAGCCAGTTGTGGATCGGCGGGTGAACTTGAATTTTTCATTAATGAATTTAAACCCGGGTCACAATCTACTATTACCGAAGAGAAATTATTAAACTTTATCCTTACAGATAATTGGTTAAGCTTTTCAGATAATATACGCTCATTAAGTTCCAATTGTTTACACCAATTGATCGCCAATCATCTAAACCACATTCAAGAGATTAACGGATGTAGCACAGAACTAATAGAATATCTTCTTGCTAAACAAATTTATAAATTTTGGGGAGCGGGCGTCATCGAAATAGACCAAGTTGATTTAGCTCAAGACGCTTATGTCGGAGGGTATAACTTTATCAATGATAACAACCTATTAACTATACAAAATTATGGAGAAGATAAATTGGCTTGATTTAAATCGTGAATTTCATTGCAGGTCTAAGAAAACTAGTATTGAATACGATAAATTTAAAGATAAGATTAAAAATTCGCTGAGAAACGATCAGAAACTAAATGATTTAAATGCACAACTATCCATCTTTACCACAAATGCAGAAAGATACTATTCCGACACATATGAGATTTTGACTTTGGCCGCAGAACAAATAGGATTGGAGATTTTCAAGAAGGATTGGATAAATTTAAATGGTTCTGACTATAGAAAGGATGCAATGATATGGATTACTAGCGCTCTACAATTTAAACCGTTAGGGTTTAATCTTGCTTTTAGATTCCTCATAGAAACAAATCCATTTACCTATAATCAAGAATTCACATTAACTGTACACGGTTATAAATCAGAAGACAACGGTCTTAACTATTCTGAAAGATATAAGCAAACAAGAGAAATTCATAACCTTAAATCATTAAAAGATTGGGAAAAGCTTGGTTTTGCGAACGATCAATACCATGAGAAAGCTTATGAGCACCGGATTAAACTAATCGAGAACGAACTTTATTATATAGTCAAAGATTTTATAGTAAATAGTGTATTGTACTCAGAGGATGATTTTCAAATTAAAAAATAAGTTACATGAAAGATTCAACTAACGAGTTCAGTGATGAAGAACGTGCCAGGATTTTGCTGGAAGCTGCAGATTTACTAAACCTTATACAAAATGCTTCGCCTAATGACTTTGCTTGTGGTATTAATAAAGGTTTAGAAAAACAGAGTAGGGCCCGAGAAATACTATCCGGAAAGGTTTCTAACGAGGGGCAAGAAATAAAATCGCTCGCTGAGCACATTGACGATTCTTTATATTTCAATGTGATAAAACAAGCATACAAAATATTTCTAACCACACAGGTCAACTCAAATAGATATATACTAAAAGGTACCGACTGGGTATACACTGATCCATTGACTCAAGTTGCATTGGTTTCAATTGAACCGAAACAGCCGACATTCTTTCAGTCAAAAGTAGGGCCGATAAATGAAGTTGAGATTTTCGCGCTGAACGTAATAGTAAAAGTAACACATTCAGAATCAAAAGCGACTATTGAAATTATCTCACATTTTAATCCTGAAACATTCAGAAATGTTAGGATAGAATACTTAGGCGTAATCAATACAGGTACTAATCGGCACTTTTATAAAAATTTCTTAGCTGACGACAATAGTACACCGGAAAATGTTAAAATTTTGATCATCGAAAAGTTGAACGAAGCAATTTCTTTTTATTTTAAAAAACATACAGTATAATTGGTTCAATAAGTAAGCACATACTATTCGACGATAATTTATGATTACTACTTTATTTTTT
>JANPOX010000270.1:0-4403 GCA_031428235.1 Bacteroidia bacterium
AAATGAATTTGTTATAACTGTTGCTGACACCTTTAACATTTCTATAGAGGAATTTAACCAGCTTAGAGCCTTCGTAGAAGATACAGCGGAGAAGATCCCGAATACACCAAACATTTTAGTAATTAATAATAAAGAAAACGGGTATGAAAATGCCTGCAAACATATTTATTGCGATACTCTGACTTCAGATGTTCGCGTGATTCAAATTGATAGCGTGGGCATGTATGCACTGCGCATATATGGTAACATAGAGCTACAATTAAACGGACAAGGAATATCAAAAGATCGCATACACATTTTAACTCCCGGGTCTTCTTTAAGAAATTCAAAAGTAAAGCCAATTTATTACAGTGATATTATCGGTCGTTTTTTAGCTGATAGTTCAAAAGCACGTATTTCATTTGAGGCAAAAAATATTGAATATAAGTTTAAAGGCGGTAAGCTTGGTTTGCGAAATATCAATATCCGTGAAGAAAGTGGAAAACTGATTGGGATCATGGGAGGTTCCGGTGCCGGTAAATCAACCTTACTGAACGTATTGAATGGTGTGGAAATTCCTAGTGGTGGCCAGGTTTTAATCAATGGTAAAAACATCCATGTTGAGAAAAAATTTGTTGAAGGCGTTATAGGACATGTGACCCAGGATGACTTGTTAATTGAAGAATTAACAGTTTATCAGAATTTATTTTATAATGCTAAATTATGTTTCGGCAATTTAAGTGATGAAGAGATCGCAAAAAAATGCCATGCTTTATTAGCTGATTTAGGTTTATCAGAAACAAAAGAATTAAAAGTTGGATCCCCTTTGGAGAAAACAATCTCAGGTGGACAACGTAAGCGTTTAAATATTGGTTTAGAGTTAATACGTGAACCTTCTGTTTTGTACGTGGATGAGCCAACCTCCGGTTTATCATCCCGTGACTCTGAAAACATCATGGACCTTTTGAAGGAACTTTCTTTAAAGGGAAAATTAATTTTCGTGGTAATTCATCAGCCTTCATCCGACATCTTTAAAATGTTTGATAAACTGAAGATATTGGATGTTGGAGGATATCCCATTTATTATGGCAACCCTGTTGATGCGGTGTCATACTTCAAAACATTGGTACAGCATGTGAATGCTGAAGAAAGTGAATGCTGGAACTGTGGTAACGTAAATCCTGAGCTAATTTTCAATATTATCGAAAGCAAAGTATTGGATGAATACGGTAACTTAACGCACAACCGTAAAACAAGTCCGGGTGAGTGGAATAAAAATTACGTTGAAAAAATTGAGGCTGGAATTGGTGATATCAAACACCAGGATGAAATTCCGGAAGCCATTTTTAAAATACCAAATGCTTTTAAACAATTTAAGGTTTTTATTACAAGAGATGTATTAAGTAAACTAACTAATACACAATACTTACTAATCAATTTTATTGAAGCGCCTTTATTAGCTTTTATTTTGGCTTACCTCATTCGTTTTTATAACGCGGATGCGGATAATACAAAGGGTTATATATACCGTGAGAATGAAAATATGCCAGCATACATGTTCATGTCTGTAGTAGTGGCATTATTTATTGGCTTAACGGTTTCTGCGGAAGAAATCATCCGTGACCGTAAAATCCGTAAACGTGAATCTTTTTTAAACCTTAGCAAAGGAAGTTACCTGTGGAGTAAGATCATTATTATGTTTGTATTATCAGCTATTCAGACATTAACCTTTGTTATTGTTGGTAATTTGATTTTAGATGTAAATGGCATGTTGACGGATTACTGGATGGTATTATTTACAGCTTCCTGTTTTGCGAATATGTTAGGATTAAATATTTCGAGCGCATTTAACAGTGCTGTTACCATTTATATTTTAATTCCATTCTTAATTATTCCGCAATTATTATTAGCGGGTGTAGTTGTGAAATTTGATAAATTAAATCCTGCACTGGCAAAACAAGGCGGAGTTCCAATAGCCGGTGAAATTATGGCAAGTCGTTGGGCTTTTGAAGCGTTAGCTGTTAACCAGTTTAAAACCAATAAATACGAGAGAAATTATTACAAGTTTGACAAAGCTATAAGTATTGCTTCCTACAAAAAAGTATACTGGATTCCAAAGCTTCAAAATAAAATGACAAAAATTGAGGGATCTATGTTAAAAGCTGATATTAATAAAAAAGAACTTGAAAGGGATTTTGCTTTATTAAAAAATGAATTACAAAAAGAACAGGCTTTTTTGAAGAATAAATATAAATTTGAAGGGATCAATCAATTAAATCCCAAAGAATATACAGCTGCCATTGCTGCTTCTTTAAAACAATTCCTTGCCAAAATTAATGAACACTATATTAACTTCGAAAACAAAGCCAGAGGTCAATCAGATGCTGTAACACAAAAACTGATTAAGGAACTAGGTAATGATAAATTCATAGCTCTAAAAGATGATTATACCAATGAAGCACTTGACCAATTTATGCTTAACAGCAATGATCTTGGAGACCGTTGTTTGGAACATAATGGCAAGTTGATTCAACGAATTGAACCAATTTTTCTTGATCCTACCGATTCTAATATTGGGGCTGCACATTTTTATGCGCCTAATAAACAGTTCATGGGGAATTTAATTCCTACCTATTGGTTCAATATTTCAGTAATTTGGTTAATGAGTTTATCACTAATGATCATGCTTTATTTTGATGTATTCAAAAAAATACTGGATTTCTTTGGTAACATTAGTTTTTCAAAAAAGTAAAAAAGAGATTTAAAAGACAAAAGAGATTAAAGAGACAAAAAAAATCGCTGTTATCTTTAGTCCTTTTAATCCAATAGTCCCTCAATTCTTTTTAGTCCTTTTATTAACTAACTTTCTTTAACAAAATTACAACTTCGGTTTCACTAAAAAACTTATCTTTGGCATTCTTGAAAAAACAAGCTTTATATATAATTATACTTTGTGCTATTTCATTAATAGGCTGCGATGGATATAACCGTTTATTAAAAAGTTCCAATTACGAATTGAAGCTTGAACGGGCTAATCAATATTATGCTAAAGGCAATTATGTAAAAGCCAGTGCTTTATTTGAAGAGTTGATCCCTGTTTATAAAGGCACTGATAAAGCAGAAGAAATTTATTACTATTTCTCTTATTGCAATTATTATCAGGGTGATTATGCCTTATCGCAATATTATTTTAAAAATTATTACAGAAGTTATCCAATGGGTAAGCATGCTGAAGAATGTTTATATATGAATGCCTACTGCTATTATTTGAATTCGCCGATTTATAAATTAGATCAAACGGATACAAAAAATGCGATGGCCGAACTTCAAAATTTCATTGACACGTATCCTGAAAGTACACGCATCGATTCCTGTAATAAGATCAATGATGTATTAAGGTTTAAACTTGAGCAAAAAGAACATGATATTACCAACCAATACTTTAATATTGGTGATTACAAAGCGGCTATTGCTTCCGGAAGAAATTTTATGAAAGATTTCCCTGAGTCCAATTATATTGATGAGATATTATTTACAACTATTGACTCTTATTATTTATTGGCGATTAACAGTTTGGAAACCAAAAAGATAGAAAGATTAAATTTAGCTATGGAAAGTTATTTAAAATTAGTAGATTTGTACCCTAAAAGCAGCTATTTGCCCAAAGCGGAAACTGTTTATGAGAGTTGTGTGAAACTTAAAAGTAATCTTAATCAAAAGTAAAATGGATTTTAAAAAAACAAACGCGGAACTTACTACTGTAACTCGTGATATCAGAAGATTTGATGGTCCTACCGGAAATATTTATGAATCAATTTCAATTATTTCAAAACGTGCTAACCAAATTAGTTCTGAAATGAAAGAAGAATTATCCGCTAAATTAGCTGAGTTTGCCAGTCATTCAGATAATTTAGAAGAGATCTTTGAAAACAGGGAACAAATTGAGATTTCTAAATTCTATGAGAAATTACCAAAGCCATCTTTGATCTCTATCAATGAATTTTTAGAAGAAAAAACATATTTCAGAAACCCTGCTAAAGAAGAAACCAAATAAAATTTAGCATTGTATTGATCATAACAAAACCCATCCTCCTTTTGGCAGATGGGTTTTTATTTATATGAAATAGTACAGTTTACTTTAATATATTCACAAATGATTAAACTGTTTATACCATATGACCTAAAAAATAATAATTTAGACATATGACATTAAAAAACAAACATATTCTTTTAGGTGTAACCGGCGGTATCGCGGCTTATAAATGCGCGCATTTAGTGCGTTTACTAATTAAAGAGGGTGCTGTTGTAAAAGTAGTAATGACAAAAAGTGCTGAAGATTTTGTGACCGCAAAAACTTTATCTGTTTTAAGTAAAAATGAAGTAATTACTGACTTTTTTGATGCTAACAACAATTGGAATAATCA
>JANPOX010000271.1:0-2714 GCA_031428235.1 Bacteroidia bacterium
ATATAACTCAAACGAATACAGGTCATAACGTCCTATGCCCTTACCACGCATTTTTCCTTCATCGTATGAAAAGAAATAACCTGTTTTACTATCGGTGCTTACAAAAAGACCGAGGTCTTCCGTTTCAGTATTAATTGGGTAACCTATATTTTCAGGATCCATCCATTCGCCTTTTTCGTTTTTACGGATGAAAAAAATATCCATTCCTCCAAAACCAAAATGTCCGTCACTGCTAAAATAAAGGGTTTCACTATCTGAGTGAATGAAAGGAGTTTTCTCGTGTCCTGCTGTATTGATCTTTGGCCCCATGTTTTGAGGAATTCCCCATACTCCTGTTTTGGGATCTTTACGGGTCACGTACAAATCAATCCCTCCAAAACCTCCCGGCCTGTCACTCGCAAAATATAAGGAGTTTCCATCAGCACTTAATGTTGGCTGAGAATCCCAATAAACAGGATGATTTACATTCGCGCCCATTTTAGTAATGTCGCTCCACGAATCATCTTCATTCCGGCTCATGTAAATATCACAATTTGGTTGTGCGCCACCTTCCTGCCTGCTCATGGCAAAATATAAAAATTTATTATCGATTGATATTGTGCAGCCACCCTGGTTATCATCTGTTGTATTAAAAGGTGGCGACATTTCTTCTCCTGCATTGAATACACCTGTTTTATCACGAGTGGCAACCATGAACACTTCTTTCTCCCCATCCAAGGCTTTCACTGTATTCATAGATCGTAAAGGAACTTTCCTGGTAAAAAAGCATAATTTGTCATCCGGAGAAATGTATGCTAAATACTCATCCGTTTTGGTAGAAACACCCGTAACCACTTTAGGATCAAACGGCACGATCTTCTTTTTAAGTTCACTTTCTTTTTTCGCGTACTTGATCATTTCTTTTGACTGATAGATTTGACCCTCGTATTCTTTCCCGAATTTTTTTTCATCATCATCTTTGAACTTAAGGAACTTAGTCAGATACTTAATAGCGGAATCATTTTTTGTTTCTTCATAATAGTTGAAACCAATATAATAATAAGCCTCTGAGTGAATCTGCGGACAAACCGCAATGGCTTTATAAAAAAAAGGAACAGCGGCACCAAAAGATTTATTTTCAAGTTTACTATGAACAACAATTTCTCTTGCCATCGCCATGTTAGCTTCTGCAAAGTCAGGTTCTTCTTCCAGACATTCTCTCAAGAAACCTAAGCGCTCCGGCTTTTTATATTTCTTTTTATCGATGGCTTTTTCATATAATTTCAATGCCTTTTTATTATCTATATCAACGCAGAATTTCGAAGCACCTTCCTCTTCATCCTGAGCAAAAGTAACAGTGGCAAAAATTAAAAATGAAAAAAGTAATAATTTTTTTAACATGGGTTCATGAATTTAATCAAGGTATAAAGTAGGAAGTTTAATTCTGTTTGTGCTTACATTTTTAAACTTTTTTAAACTTACTTAGGTTTATAAACGGGCGTTTGTTTATCGGGCTCCGGTTTCTTAACGTTATCCGTTTTGTCTTTATCTTTTCGAATATCGATGGCCGGTTCATAAACCCATTTTCCTTTTTTCATTGATAAAGCATCATAGCTTCCATCTGGCCCGTAATATTGATACTGTCCTTCCATAGTTGGATCATCCGTATTTGGAGCCAGGTGACTGAAAATAATTTGCTTACGCGATGGATTATATTTTAAAGACATGGATACTTCACCTGCATATTCAAACATTATTCGTTTTGCGAACTTACCCGGAAATTTAAAAACATCTTTTCCAAATACTGGTGTACCATCTGGTTTAAAAGAAAGGACATCTATGAATTTGCGTTGCGTTAACTTATCATTTCCATCCCAGGCAATTAATGTATAAAATTCTTCATCCGATTTAATCACATCTACATATAACATTCCAAACCATTTTCCCGGATCTCCGACATAACTTTCAGGGGTTTTAACAGAGGCCGATTTATCAGCTAAAGGAAAAACTTCATATTGCGAAGTTGTTTCTTTTTTAAGGAATCCTTTTTTAACCGTCTTTGAATTATTAACCTGTACAAACCCAAAAAAAGCATGGGTTTGGTCTTCCTTCAAAATATTCCAAGTAATGATTCTGAATTTTTTATCGGGAGCCATTAATATGGAGATGTCGCTTTTCAAACTATCGAAGGGATAAAACATAGACTTCTCATCCTTTAAAGTCTCGTTCCATAAAGCAATTAATTTTCTATTGAATTCAAAACGATTAGATTCTTTTTTACTAAAAAAAACTCTTTGAGAAATATGTTGCAAGGAATCTTCTAAATCAGAATAGAATTTTAACTCGGCATCAGATAACTGCGCAAAGGCAGATTGACAAATAAATGATGTAAAAATAATGAGAATGAGGTTCCGCATTTATCTATAACTGGATTTTGATGGAAAGTTACAGAAAATAAATCAGGAATTCGTATAGACGTGTCTGGTTTTAAAAACCTGACACGTCTATACAAATTAAACTAAAGTACCATACAATTTCATACGCTGCTCTTTAACACCTTCATTAGCCAGATATTCATCATAGGTCATTTTTTTATCAATGATTCCTTTTGGAGTTAATTCAATAATACGGTTTGCTACGGTTTGCATCAACTCATGATCATGACTGGTTAACAACACCACTCCGGTATAATCTTTCAAGGCATCATTATAAGCAATGATACTTTCCAGATCTAA
>JANPOX010000272.1:0-4442 GCA_031428235.1 Bacteroidia bacterium
GGCAGAAGTTTTAAAGTAAAAGACTGAAAAGACTTTTTACTTAAGGGACTAAAAAGACTAATAAAAAGTATCTATAAAATATGTTGAGATTAGTTTTCATTATTAGTTTTCTTTTCACCTACTCTATTGTTTGTGCGCAACAAAATTATTTTCAACAAAAAGTTAATTACAAGATTGATGTAACGCTCAACGACCTGACGCACGAATTAAGTGCTTTTGAAAAAATTGAGTACATTAATAATTCTACGCATCCTCTTGAATTTATATATTTTCATTTATGGGCCAATGCCTATAAAAACAATAAAACTGCTTTAGCCAAACAATTATTGGAAGAAGGTGAAACAAAAATGTATTTCGCCAAACCGGAAGAGTTGGGTTATATTGACAGTTTAAATTTTTTGGTGAACGGACAAGCTATTAAATGGGAATATGATAAAGAGCACATCGATATCTGTAAACTCTATTTAAATAAACCAATTAATCCCGGAGATACAATTACTATTACCACTCCTTTTCATGTGAAATTACCTTCTGCCAAAATTTCCAGACTAGGGCATTTAGGACAAGCATATGCCATTACCCAATGGTATCCAAAACCCGCAGTGTTCGACCGTGAAGGCTGGCATCCAATGCCCTACTTAAACCAGGGAGAATTTTACAGTGAATTTGGGGAATACGATGTGAAGATCACTCTACCAAAAAATTATGTACTGGCTGCCACCGGCGACCGTATTGATGAACAGGAAGAAGAATCCTGGATATTGGCAAATGCAGAAGCCACGCAAAAAATGATCTCAGAAAAAAAGTATTCAAAAGATAATTCTTTTCCTGAATCAAGTAAAGAATACAAAACCATACAGTTTAAACAATACAGAGTACACGATTTTGCGTGGTTCGCAGATAAACGGTTTCATGTTTTAAAAGGTACCATTACTTTACCAAATAGCAATAAAGATGTAGATACCTGGGCCTTTTTCACCAACAATGAGCCTGAGTTATGGAGCAAATCAATTGAATACATCAACGACGCTACTTTATTTTATTCCAGTATGAACGGGGATTATCCTTATAATCATGTCACAGCCGTTGATGGAACCATCAGCGCAGGTGGCGGCATGGAGTATCCAAACATCACCATTGTAGGAGAGAGCGGAAATGCTTTTACTTTGGAGACCACGATTATGCATGAAGTTGGCCACAATTGGTTTTATGGAATTCTTGGAAGTAATGAAAGGGATTATCCATTCATGGATGAAGGATTGAATTCATTTTACGAGATGAGATATATCCGTGCAAAATATCCCAATAAAACTTTGGCCAGTCTGGTTGGAAGAGACAGTACTTTTAAATTTTTTGGGCTTAATAAATTTAAACACAAAGCGCAATATGAATTATCTTATTTTATAGCTGCGCGAAAAAATCTAGATCAGCCGATATTGACAAACTCAAAAAATTTTACCGGTTATAATTATGGAGGCATCGTATACAGCAAATCTGCTTTAGCATTTGACTACTTAATGAACTATTTAGGTAAAGATAAATTTGATGAGGCTATGCGCTTTTATTTTGAACAATGGAAATTTGAGCATCCTACTCCCGAAGACCTGATTAAAACATTGCAGTACCATTTAAATGCAGACCTTAATTGGTTTGTAAATGAAATGCTCATGGCCAAAAATAAACTGGATTATAAAGTTGTGGGGCATAAAAAACTGGCAGATAACAGCCATGCTATTCAGGTCAAAAATAACGGCCAACTACTTGGCCCGGTTTCTATTTCCGGTTTAAAAGACGGGGTATTAATCGGTACAGTTTGGTATAATGGATTTAAAGGGAAACGCGTTTTTGAATTTCCACCTGCCGACATTGATGAATTTAAAATTGATTATGAAGAATATATGCCTGATATAAACCGGAAAAACAACAACATTCGTACACACGGCATTCTTAGAAAAAGAGACGCAATACAACTCTCCTTTATAGGAAAACTTGATAACCCAAATAAAACACAAATTAATTATTTACCTATTCTTGGGTATAATGAATACAACAAATTTATGCTGGGCTGCGCCTTCTATAATTATAGTTTATTACAACGAAAACTAGAAATAACTATTGCCCCAATGTACGCCTTTGGAAGCAATACACCGGTTGGTTTCGCAGACCTTACCAGACATTTTACGCAAAACAATAATGTGTTTCAGGAAATCACTTTTATAGCAAAAGCAAAATCTTTTGCTTATAACCATGTAGACACAAAGTATTTTAATGAAGCTAATACAACTGATATAAAACCCTTTAATTTAAATTATTATAAAATTTCCGCTACCCTTGATTTTGAGATTAAAAAACAAAATCCAAGAAGTCCTATATCTCAGCATGTAGGCTACACCAATAATAATTTGTTTGTGGATAAGGACAATTACAAAATTGATTTGTCAGACTCTTCTCAATCCACCATAACTACAATAAACAAAGCAACGATCATTAATAATTTTTATTACACCTTAAAAAACACAAGAGCTATTAATCCTTTTGATGCGGCTTTTAATTTTCAGCACAACAATCAATTTGGCAAGGCAAGCCTTACAATGAATTATGCGGTGACTATGAAAAACAAAAGTAGCCTTGACTTCCGTTTATTTGCAGGTGCATTTGTTTTTCAATCCAATAACCTGAAACAAAATTATAATTTCAGAATGACCGGCTTTAGCGGTTATCAGGATTATTTGTTTGATTATAATTATGAAGGAAGGTATGAAACCAATGGTATTGGTGCCGCCCAAATGGTGGAACAGGATGGTGCATTTAAAGTTCCCACTTATTTAGGTCAAACATCAAAATGGTTGCTTGCTTTAAATATTAAATCTCCTAAAGTGGGTAAACTACCTTTAAAACTATTTGCAGATATCGGTACAAGCGAAAGTCTGATTACCTCTCACAACTTATATGGTGTTGGTACAACTCCTAACAGTTTAAAAAACGAACGTATTTTATATGATGCAGGAGTGGAAATCTGTTTATGGAAAAACATTTTTGAGATCTATGTTCCTTTTATTTACAGCCAGGATATTAAAACCAATCTGGTAGCAAATAACAAAAGCGGCTTTTTTGATACTATCCGATTTACTTTAAATTTGCATAACATTAATCCAAAAAACTTTATCAGCAATAGCTTTTTATAATGCAGCCCGGAAAAAAAATATATTTCGCTTCTGATTTTCACCTAGGTGTTCCAACCTTTGAATTGAGTTTAGCGCGCGAAAAAAAAATTGTTCGCTGGCTTGACTCCATTAAAAGTACAGCAGAGGAAATTTATTTGGTTGGTGATATTTTTGATTTTTGGTGGGAATACAAATACACTATTCCTAAAGGACAAACCCGTTTATTGGGAAAAATAGCTGAGATAGCAGACAGCGGCGTTAAGGTTCATTTTTTTACCGGCAACCATGACCTATGGATGAAAGACTATTTTGTGCAGGAATTAGGTGTGACGGTGAACCATGAACCGGTTAAAAGAACATACAATAATAAATCATTTTTTATTGGACATGGAGACGGCTTAGGCCCCGGTGATAACTGGTACAAGTTTTTGAAGAAATGTTTTTTGAATCCGTTTTTGATCTGGTGTTTTAAAATCCTGCATCCGAATTTTGGGTTTTGGATAGCACGCCGTTCCAGCAAACGAAGCCGAATTGTAACCGGTGATTCTGATAAACATTTTTTAGGAGAAGAAAATGAATGGCTGATGACTTTTTGCAAAGACCATTTAAAACAAGAACAAGTAGATTTTTTTATTTTCGGTCACCGTCATTTACCATTAGACCTTAAAATTTCTGACACTTCCCGTTATGTTAATTTGGGTGAATGGATCAACTACTGCACTTATGCAGAGTTTGATGGAACTACATTAGAACTTAAAAAGTTTGAAGGTTAATATGCGTTAGTGATTGACGCGAAAATCCTTTTTTGGTGGCTGAGGCTCCCGAAGCCCCTAAAAAGATTGTAGCAAAAAGCACGGGCCGCAGGCAACGCCCAAATTCTAATAAAAATCCTGAACATCAATCAGATCCTGAACCTCAGATGGTGAAACATTTTTTATTTTATTTTCCTTAGCAGGAATCTGGTTATTTCCCTGGTGAATATTATTTCCATCAACCGAATTAATATCCTGAGCGTTATATAAATTATAATTATTATAAATGGATTTTACTTTTCCGAATTTAAATACCAAACCAAAATTGATGAATAGTGAACCCTTTAATTTTTCTTTATAAAAGGCATTTAGTTGTCCTTTATTTCCGTTATTGAAAGTCTCAGAAAATAAAGCAATATTATTTTGTGTTGTTAATCCTCCACTTAAATAAAAATTAAAAAAACGACTAGGAAGCACATCAATACGGGTTCCTCCAATGAACTCATACCTTCCAAAATTTAAACTT
>JANPOX010000273.1:0-2471 GCA_031428235.1 Bacteroidia bacterium
ATGCCAACGCTGAATCGTTTAACTCAAAAATAAAAAACTTTAGGGCAAATTTAAGAGGCGTTACTGATGTAAAATTCTTCCTCTTTAGACTGCAAAAATTATTTGCCTAGCAATTTATCCCCAACTTTTAAATGTGACCCCTTTTTTTTGAGATAGAAAAATTAAAATCCTAAACTTCTACTCAAAGAGTAATTGCCTTCTACAATAAATTGTTCATTCACGTTTTTGCCTTTAATGATCACTTCATTAGGACAGGTTTTATTAATGTTTAACTCCATATGAACAATGCTATGTGTTTTGCTTTCCAAAGCGGCAAACAGTAAAACTTCCTGTGCTGTCAGAGCTGTTGTTTTCTTAAGATCAAAATACCAGGTATCAGTTTCAGTTAAAGTGAGGTAAGGGAATTTTTTATTTGGATATGAACTGAAACCGGCGATGAAATACTTCACTGTATAAATACCGTCTTTTAAAACAACCACGTATTTTTCGGTAAGGGTCATTCTTTTTTTCTTTGTTTTTATTTTTTGACCATTCGCCATAGTCATCTCGTTAGATGCACTATCCACATGACATTGGTAATAGGTCAACGAATCGTTCTGTTTTAATTTGGCAATTTCTGTTTTAAGAAAATGTGCCGGAAAAATAGTCGTCTGACTTTGAGCTTTTGCCCCAAGTATAATTGCTAAAGTATAAAGCAGTGCTGATTTCATATGAAGATATTATTGTTTTTTAGTTGTCATCCGCCAGTTGGCGGAGTCATGTTATCTTCATTTGTGTTTGTGCTGGCGGCAACATGACTATTTCATTATTGATTAACTATAGTAATTTGTTTTGATAAGTCGATGGCTTTTTGTTTTACTGTGTTAATATCGGATTGTAGATTATCATAGGTCAATACAACTCCCATTCGACGATAGGGGCGGGTAGTGGGTTTACCAAACAAACGGACATCGGTATTGGCATTCTCTAATACATTAGTCACGCCGGTGAAATGATAATTTGTCCCTTCGGCTCCTGCCAGTAAAACTGCAGAAGCGCCATGTTGTTTTAATTGTATTTGTGGAATAGGAAAACCAAGAATCGCCCTGGCATGTAATTCAAATTCGCTTAAGTTTTGTGTATTGGCAAGAGTCACCATTCCGGTGTCATGCGGCCTTGGAGATAATTCTGAAAAATAAATACCTTTATCGGTCAGGAAAAATTCAACACCCCAAAGTCCGGAACCGCTTAATGCTTTTGTCACTTTTGCAGCCATATCCTGTGCTTCTTTTAAATCGTTATCGCTGATGGCACAAGGCTGCCAGCTTTCCTGGTAATCACCGCGCTCTTGTCGGTGGCCGATTGGCGGACAAAACAAAGTTTTCCCGTTTTTCTGTGTAACAGTCAATAAAGTGATTTCAGAATTGAATTTAATGAATTCTTCCACGATCACCTCTTTATAATCACCACGTGATCCATCCATGGCATAGGCCCAGGATTTTATTATGTCAGCGTCAGTCTTAATAACGCTTTGGCCTTTGCCACTGCTGCTCATTAAGGGTTTTACCACGCAGGGAATCCCGATCTCAGAAACTGCTTTTTGAAATTCTTCAAGCGTAGTAGCGTATAAATATTTTGCGGTTCTTAATTGTAATTCTTTAGAAGCCAGGTCACGGATGGCTTTGCGGTTCATGGTGAAATTTGCCGCTTTCGCGCTAGGAACAACAGTTATACCTTGTTTTTCATAATCGTAAAAACGCTCCGTGCGAATGGCTTCAATTTCAGGCACAATTAAATCAGGTTTGTGTTTGGCTACAATCGCATCTAATGCATCTCCGTCTAACATATTGATTACTTCATATTCATGAGCTACCTGCATGGCGGGCGCGTTCGCATAAGAATCAACAGCAATTACATATTGTCCCAAGCGTTGTAAAGCGATGGCAACCTCTTTTCCTAATTCTCCAGAACCGAGTAATAATACTTTCTGACGTGTCATATTTTTAAAAACTAAATGTAAATGTTGCAGGTAGCTTATCTTTTAAAACAGTAAAGTATAATCCATAACCTGCCGCTAAACCTATAGTACCACCTATAAGCGCCTGGATCCTTCTTTTGCTTCTTGAAACACGTTCGTATCCTAATATATAGGCATCATGATCAATGTAATTAGGATTAGAAATGGTTTTATGTTTGATCCGTACTTTTGTAATTCCACTAAGTGCCATATAACCATAAGGGAAAATAGGCGCAAAAAATATCCCTAATCCACCGCTTGCAAAACCCACTAAGCCCGCACCAATCAAACAGCCTCGCGCTTTAAATCCTTTACGGGCATCACGTTCTCCGTAAATATAATATAGCATTTCATCACGGGTGAAATAATTCCCTTTCATCGTATCCTGAGTATAATAATAATCAGTAAAGCCAGAAGCGTATTTTACACAATAGATCTCATCGTACTCATAATGTAATTTATCAGCAACGTCGGA
>JANPOX010000274.1:0-1788 GCA_031428235.1 Bacteroidia bacterium
AGATGCCAGCCATGTATCAAGGAAATGCCGGAGTTGAATAAACTTGTAGCCTATTATTCTTCCAAGAACGTTGAGTTCATTTCTTTTGCACCCGAATCTTCAAACGTTGTAAAAGAATTTCTTAAAAAACACCCATTTAACTTCAAGCCAGTAGCAGAGAGTGAACCAATAAGAAGTGAGGAATTTAAATTATTCAGCGGTTGGCCGTATACAATACTGATTGATAAAGAAGGTAAAATAAGTAAAATGATTCTCGGTACCCCTGATGAAAATATTTTGGGATACTACAAAAATCTGATTGATGACTTGCTCAAATGAGCCAATAAACGAATTGCTTCTACATTAAACCAAGCATAGTAAATATCGTAAAGTTATTGATACAAACTTCTGTATGCTTTTGATATATACACTCGAAAATTCAAAACATTAGCTGCATGAAAAAACTAATTTTTTCACTATCTTTTTTCCTTGCTTCTCAGGTTACTTTTGGGCAAAATGCTGAATATTCAAAACTTGTAAAAAAAGCAGATTCTTTATATCAGGCGAAGAACTTTAAAGCATCGGCATTAACATATTCTGAAGCTTTTAAAGCAAATGGTTGGCTTGGCATATCTAATGATAGATATAATGCGGCACGTTAGTGGGCATTATCTAATAATTTCGATAGCTCATTTTTTCAACTCAGCAGAATTACAACGAAAGCGAATTTTATGGATTACGAAAAAATATCCACTGATGTTGATTTGTATCCGTTACATGATGACAAGCGATGGGTTTCACTGCTTGAAGCTATTAAGCAAAACAAAGAAAAAGCAGAAGTGAATCTGAACAAAACTTTAGTAAGACAATTAGATACAATTTATAGAGATGATCAAAAATACCGATTGGAATTAGAGGAAATAGAAAAAAAATATGGTTACGAATCACCGGAAATTAAATCTCAATGGAAAATTATAAACACTAAAGATTCACTGAATCAAATACAGATAAGATCAATCCTTGATAAATATGGATGGCTCGGTGCCGATGTAATTGGTGAGCAAGGTAGTTCAACCCTGTTTCTTGTTATTCAACACGCTGATATCGTTACTCAAGAAAAGTATTTACCTATAATGAGAAATGCTGTAAAGTACGGCAAAGCCAAAGGAAGTTCTTTAGCATTACTTGAGGACAGAGTTGCATTACGAAAAGGAAAAAAGCAAATTTATGGTAGCCAAATTGCTAAAACCTATGTTACAAACCTTTATTATGTATTGCCTTTAGAAGACCCCGATAACGTCGACAAAAGAAGGGCTGCGGTTGGTCTTCAACCTTTAGCAGAATATGTAAGTTATTGGCAGATAAAATGGGATGTTGAACAATATAAAAAGGATTTGATGAAAATTGAGGCAAAAGAAAAAGGTGTTAAATAGTAAAGCGCTAAATTTCCGCCAGTCTTCGCTAAAATCTTCGCCGCCGCTTGGTTTTTAACCAGCGGCGTATTATTTTGTTTTAATATTTTACAGCAATGCCTCGGCCATTGCCAGACCTTGCGTAGTCCAATCTTCATTGCCTTCGACGCATGCCTCCGTTCGGAGAAGTTGCTCATAAATAAGGTAAAATATATTTCTCCAAACATTATAAAGATTGGTAGATGGGGTTTACTATAACACTTGCTCTTTATGCGTCGGGGTTTCACGGATTGTTTTTTATATCTCAAAGTGTAAGTTTGTGAAAACCCTATCTAGACTTAGGATTATATGGATGCCTTATTTCCGCAGGTGCTGCATGTATTCGGGGTAAAAAAAG
>JANPOX010000275.1:0-4049 GCA_031428235.1 Bacteroidia bacterium
TCTCAAACAGCGCTTGCAGCACCAATAAATGGGTACATTGGACGCATAACAGCCAATATCGGAATGTTTGCAGAACCGATTAAACCACTTTTTGAAATCATTGATAATACAAAAATTCATTGCGACCTGCTCATATATGAAAAGGATTTATTCAAAGTGAAGGTTGGTCAGAAAGTACATTTTCTGCTTGCAAATCTAACTGAACATCAAAATGAGCATACCGCAAAAACCATAGAAGGAGAAATTTTTGGAATCAACAAATCTTTTGAGAACGATACCAAAGCCCTTATGGTTCATGCACTCATTAAGAATGAAAACCACGAACTTATTCCAGGAATGTTTGTAAATGCCAGCATTGAAGTTGGAGAAGAACTAACAAGTGTGCTTCCGACAGAGGCGGTCGTAAAATCGGGTGGAAAGGAATATATTTTTATTCTGTCGGATACAAATGAGCCAAATACCTCCGCATTTAAAATGGTTGAAGTTATTACAGGTGTTTCTGATCTCGGATATACCGAAGTAACTCTTTTTGAAAAGATACCCCCTGGTATAAAAGTGGCTGTTAAAAACTCCTTTTTTATTCTTTCCAAAGCAAAACAGGGGGAGAGTGGAGAAGAATAAAATGAATTGATTATGATAAAGTTTAAAAAAAGCACCTGCACTCTTTAATGTTCCTGAAGTAAAGGTAGAATTTGAGTGCCCACAAATCACATTATTAGAGAGTTAACTTTGGGCATTACCTGCGAAAAGCAGGTCGGGCTTTCCACTTCTATCTTTTTGCACCGGGTCAAACCCGACAGCAAAAGCGATTTTTGCTTCACTTAGCAGGTTTTTCTTTATTTTCTTTAGAGGATTTTGCCATGATCTGAAATCAATTTATTATTTAATTATGCTAAATAGAAAATTTATTTAGCATGAGAACTATACTAAGGTATTTGCTTTTTTTAATTGAATTATATGGTGCAATAAAAAATTATTTCCAGGTTTGGTGCGATGTATTACCTGTGTAAATATCATTACTGCTTATCTCGAAATAATGCTTCATTATTTGTTGCATATCTGCTAATAATAATGTCCTAAAACAGATTCTATTTTATTAATAGTTCGATTATTTATTTCTGTTTGAACAGCATTTAATTTTAAGTATCCATGATTTTCTAATTCAATTTGCTGAGGCGCATCTAATTCAAATCGAATAAATTCTAAAATTTCTTTCTTTGGTTGTGTAATATATTGAATTAAAGGTCTTGTTAGTAAATATTCTCCACTTCTAATTCTTTCACTTTCATACGGAGAACAGGAAGAAATTCCTTCTCCATAAATGTTCATGGCCCACACCTTACTAAACGGTTTTCCTTCCTTATCTAATAAGGATCCAACATTAACATAACCAATCGCACCTTTTTCTTTTTCAACAACCGAAATTATTTCAGTATTAGATTTATAATTTACATGATACTCAGATATTTTTTTTATTCCCATAACTTGTTGCAAGTATGATCTGGTTCCCGAATTATTATCTCTTCCAAATATTTTTATTGGCAAATCATTTCCTCCTAATTGTTTCCAATTAAAGATAACACCACTTAAAACATCAGATAATTGATTTAAAGAAATACTATCAATGCCATTTTCAGGGTTTGATATAACACAAACTACATCCGAAGCAATGTAAAAAGGATATATAGTTTCACTTCTAGTATTTAAAGCAGACTCTTCGCCTTCATTTAAAAATCTAGATGAATTAGCAATATCTGTTTCATTATTTATTAAAGCTAAAATCCCCTTTTTTGAGCCGCCCCCACTTAAATCAAAATCATAAAACTTAAAATTATTTTTAAATTTTCCAGTAAATACTCGAACAAGATTTAATTCTGAATCAGAACCTTTAATTGTGATTAATGTTCTGTTCTTTATATTATCATGTTTACATGATAATATAAAGAACATTAGAGAAGCATAAATAACATTAAAAACTAATTTATTTTTCATATATCAAAAATCAACAACCATTGTTTTACTAATAATAAACTAATATTAATTAATTGTAATCTTTTTTGTATAAAGTAAGACTAGATTGTATCATTATACATCAACTCTAGTTAATTGCCATTTTATAAAAAATGATATAGGTTTATATTTTAATTTATAAGTCTTCTATTTGGTACTCAACTTAATCATTGAAGAAAAGCAAAAATAAATTTTTAGATAATATCTATGCCACATGTATCCAACGTGAAATTATTACATCCGATAATTACATAACTCAACATAGCATACCAATTAATCGAAAAATCACTAACTTTTTGGCTGGGCGTAACATAAACACATCAATTTATTTTTACTTACTTAATATACAAAAAACATTAAGATAATGTAACGAATGTACATTTGAAAAAACTTATAATGTATAGCAAAAGAGAATTAGAACTTTTAGTTATTAGCGATGTACATCTAGGTACATTTGGCTGTCACGCAAAAGAATTATTACACTACCTTAAAACTATAAATCCTAAAACTTTAGTACTCAATGGAGATATTATTGATATGTGGAACTTCAGTAAAAATTATTTTCCATCAGCCCACATGGATGTTTTAAGGCATATTATGAAAATGGCAAGCAAAGGCACAAATATATATTATATTACTGGCAATCATGATGAAATGTTACGTAAATACACTGATTTGCAATTAGGTAATTTTGAAATTGTAGATAAATTATTACTCAATTTGGATGGTAAAAAAGCTTGGATTTTTCACGGAGATGTGTTCGATTCCAGCACTAAAGGTTACGCAAAATTCCTGGCAAAGCTAGGGGGCAAAGGCTATGATTTATTAATACTAATAAATCGATTTACCAACTGGGTATTACAATTAGTTGGAAGGGAAAAAATGAGTTTTTCAAAGAAAATAAAAGATGGTGTGAAAAAAGCGGTGGCTTTTGTAAGCGATTTTGAGACAACTGCCGCTGAATTAGCCATTGAAAAAAAATATGATTACGTAGTGTGTGGTCATATACACATGCCGCAAATGAAGGAGGTAAAAACCGATAAAGGTACGGTGATGTATTTAAATAGCGGTGATTGGGTAGAAAATTTAACTGCTTTAGAATATAATAATGGTATATGGGAACTATTTAATTACGATAAAAACTATTTAGATCTGATTTACCCTAAGGATAATTTTGAGCAAGAAGATATCGTATCAAAAATTCTAGCCTCTTAAATAAATGGGAAACACTAAAATATTTTACGCAGTTCAGGCCACAGGAAATGGGCATATAAGTAGGGCGCAACAAATTTATCCTTATTTAAAACAATTTGGAGAAGTTGACTTTTTCATAAGCGGCAATAATGCGAACTTGGATTTTAAGTTACCTATAACTTACAGAAGTAAAGGTTGTAGTTTACATTATAGCAAATGTGGTGGCTTAAATTATTTTGATGTTCTAAAAAACATCAAACCTTATATGATGTACAGGGATGCAAAATCTTTACCGTTAGAAAAATATGATGTGATTATTAACGATTTTGATTTTGTAACTTCTTTAGCTTGTAAATTAAAAGGGCTACCTTCTGTTCAATTAGGACATCAAGCCAGTTTTCAATCTGCTGCAACACCGAGACCAGATAAAAAAAACACAATGGGCGAAATGATTTTAAAACATTATGCCCACGCCACGAATCATATTGGTTTTCATTTTCAAAAATATGATTCTTTTATTTTACCTCCAGTAATTAAAGAAGAATTTATAAATGCTAAGCCAACAGATTTGAATCATGTAACAGTTTATCTTCCTTCTTTTCAGAGACATTGTTTACAAGAGACATTTGCTAAATTACCTAATATTGATTTTCATTGGTTTTTAGATAGTGTAGAATCTATTAGAACAGTTAAAAATATTACCTACTTCCCTATTAGTCAGGAATTATTTAATAGTAGTTTATTAAGTTCCCACGGCTTAATAACAGGCGGTGGATTTGAAACCCCTGCCGAAGCTTTATATCTCGAAAAAAAGTTAATCAGTATTCCTATTAAAAATCATTACG
>JANPOX010000276.1:0-8762 GCA_031428235.1 Bacteroidia bacterium
TTTGCCAGCAGGATATAAAAATAAAATTAAATGAAAAGCAAAAACCCGTTTTACTAATCAGTAGTTTTTTTGCCGATGAAAATGAAAAAGTTTTCTATTTAAGATCAACCATCGATACTACAAAATTATCTGAAAATATTGCATTGAATGACGGCGTTGACAAAGCAGATAAGAACGGGAATGGTTATTCAAACATTGATGAGTTGGTTAAAAAACAATTGGAAGAAGAAAAGAAAAAACCCGAAGAGGCGTTGGCTGCTTTTAAAAGTAATGATCTTGAAAAAGCAATGGCAATATATGCCATCTTATTGAAAAATGATCAGGGTGATCCTTTAATGAATTACTATTATGGAGTTTGCCATGTAAAATCTGATAAGAACAAAGCAAAAGCCATTAACTCCCTTTTAATTGCAGCCGCAGTAAAAGAAACGCCTGCTGATGTATTTTATTACCTGGGCAGAGCATATCATTTATCCTATTTATTTAATGATGCTATAAAAGCCTATGAACAATTCAAGGGAAAAGTTAAGCCATATGATTTTGAAGGGTTGAACGGTCCTTTATTCATCAAAAATTGTATGAATGGAAATAACCTCATGAATGACCCAATAAATATAGAGGTCGTAAAAAGAACTCCTACTCAACTAGAAAATATATTGACCAATTATAATCCTGACCTCATTAATGAAAAAGTAAGAATTAAACCAGATTTTTTCTTTTCGACCATTGATAAAAAAAAGCAAACAAAATTATTGATGTGCAATAATAATACGAGGGAATATTATCATATAAGTTACGGTGAGAAGGAACAAAACCATACAGACCTTTATAAAAACACAATGTTACCAAATGGCACCCTTAGGCCCAATCAGCCAATAGGACCGGAAATCAACACTGCGTATGATGAGAATTATCCTTACCTCACAACGGATGGCAATACGTTATATTTTTCTTCAAAAGGACATAACAGCATAGGAGGTTACGATATTTTTAAATGTACGCGCAAGGATACTTTATCACCCTGGTCGAGGCCGCAAAATATGGGCTACCCTATCAATTCAACTTATGATGATATTTTGTTTATTCCTGATGAATCCAATCAAACAGCATCTTATTGCTCCAACCGAAAAAATAGTAGTTACGAGTACACGCAAATTAAATTACCTCAACATCCTATATCAAACTCTATCATAAAGGGCTGCTTCAGCACATCAGATAGTATTCCTAAAAAGGAAGCGTACATTACTGTTTACAATTCGGAAACCGGTGAAATAGCAGGTGTTTATAAAACAAATCCCGCAACAGGCCAGTATTTAATGATTTTAAATTCCGGAACCAAATATGATATATCTCTTGAATCGGAAGGTTCTGAGCAAACAAGTTCATTTGAACTTCCTGATAAAAAAGGTGAATTTGAATTGAAACAAACGATAAAACTTCATACCACTTCAGGTCAAAAAATGATGAAGGTTACTAATTATTTTACCGAAGCGGAAGCTGCAAAAATATCTTTTGACATTGCTCCTCCTAAACCGTCGAATACACTTGTAAAACAGGAATTAAAAAAACCTCTTAAATTAAAAAAACCTAAACGGACTTTAGAAGAGGCTGAAAAAGATAAAGAAGATTTAAAGCTCGCCGAAACACTTTATAATCAAACAGTTTACCAGGAGGCAGCCTTAATCTATCAAAACCTTGATCATTATATCGACTTAAGTCCTATGGACGCATACCGTTATGGACTCTGCTTATTTCACACAAAAAAAGATAAAACAAATTGCATTAATGCATTGGAAGCCGCCTCCGCTTTAAAACCGGTTCCAATTGAAATATACTATTACCTGGCAAAATCAAACCACATGAGTTACAGGTTTAGTACCGCCATCAATTATTATAAAAAATATATGTCGCTTTGTAAACCCGAAGACATTAAAAACCTGAAAATAGAACAGGAGATTATTTATTGTCATAATGGAATAAAACTAGTTAATAATCCTCTTATTTTAGAAGTGTATGGTAAAAAACACGTAGACCAAAATGCCATTCAAAATTCGTTGATGCAGATTGAATCAGGCGGAAAGGTATTAGTCATAACAGACGATATGAGATCCTCTGTTGATAAAAAGAAAGATTTTAAATCCCTACTCTATTTAACGCCTGATAAAAACACACTATTTTATTCCAGTTATGGTGAAGATGAAAAAACCGGCAAAGATATTTATCAGTTAAAAAAACTGGCAAACGGGAAATGGTCTCCTCTCCCACAAAATATTACCGCCGTTAATAGCCCTATGGATGAAGAGTATCCTTCTTTATCAAAAGACGGAAAAACCTTGTATTTCTCTAGTAAAGGATATGAGAATATGGGAGATTATGATATTTTTAAAAGTGACTGGAATGAGACCACTCAATCATGGTCAGTGCCCATAAATTTAGGGTCACCTGTTAATTCACCGTTTGATGACATCTATTTTCTGGAATAGGTTTTAACAGATTTATACTTCGTATTTTTATTTTAATTAATAAAGAGTTTCTTTTGAATGGAGATTAATTACAGAATTTTTATTTTTTATTACATATATTAAAGAATAGATTTTTTTTAAAGAAAATAATTTTCGTTTACCAATTAATTGGGTTAATTTGGAGTGGTATTTTATGTTAGCAGATAAACCGAAAATAAAATTAATTGGCAGAAGAGAACTTGTCAGTTTTCCCTTATTGAACATCAGTAAAGTGGAAGCTAAAATTGACACCGGCGCTTATACTTGCGCTATTCATTGTAAAAATATTGTTTTAAAAAATAATAGTGATGGGCCATTATTGACCTTTCAATTATTAGATGATACGATATACCATTTTAATCAATTCGGTCAGAAAAAAATAAAAAATTCTTTCGGTGAAATGGAAGAACGTTATATTATAAAAACAGTGATTGTTATCGGCAAAAAAAGAATTAAATCCACCATTTCTTTAAGCGATAGAGAAAGCATGCGTTACCCTGTTCTTATTGGAAGAAGATTATTAAAAGGAAAATTTATTGTGGATGTAAGGAAGGTATTCACAAATGGTCTCAGTTTAAAAACACTATTAAATCCGAAAAAATGAAAATTGCCATCTTATCCCGTAACAGAAATTTATATTCTACCAAGCGATTGATAGAAGCTGCAGAATCAAGAGGTCATGAAGTAATGGTACTAGATCACATGAAATGTGTTTTGGTTATTGAACAAAGTAGGCCGCATATTTATTATAATGGCAAAGAAGTGAATGACGTAAATGCAGTTATTCCGCGTATTGGAGCAAGCGCTACATTTTATGGATCAGCTGTTGTAAGACAATTTGAAATGATGAAGATCTTTACAGCAGTTGAATCACAGGCATTGGTAAGATCCAGAGACAAATTACGCAGTTTGCAGATATTAGCACGGGCTGGCATTGGTATGCCTAAATCAGCATTTGCCAATGAACCAAAAGACATCGAATCGGTTATTGCCAGTATAGGTGGCGCACCATGCGTGGTAAAGCTTTTGGAAGGAACCCAAGGCATTGGGGTTATTTTAGCGGAGAATGATAAAGCCGCTAAATCTGTGATAGAAGCCTTTTTAAAATTGGATGCGAATATGCTGGTTCAGGAATTTATTAAAGAATCTAAAGGTGCTGATATTCGGGTATTTGTGGTTGACGGACAAATTGTTGGAGCCATGAAACGGCAAGCAAAGGAAGGTGAGTTCCGAAGCAATTTACACAGAGGTGGAACAGCATCTCTTATACAGCTCACTCCGGAAGAAAGAGCGACGGCTATTAAATCAGCAAAAAAATTAGGATTAGGTATTGCCGGTGTTGATCTTTTACAAAGTGACAGAGGGCCTTTGGTTATGGAAGTTAATTCCTCTCCCGGACTTGAAGGAATTGAAGGTGCCACAGGAATTGATATCGCAAGTAAAATAATTGAATACGTTGAAAGAAACGAGTTTAACGCTCCAGGTCAATAATGAAAGATTTTATAATCAATTCTCAAATTGTAAAACCTGGGGAACATAAGCAAATTGTTTTAAATTCATATGAGCTTCACACCAAAACAAAAATTGAAATACCGGTTTTTGTATTCAGAAGCAATAAAGAAGGCCCAACACTTTTGTTATGTGCAGGAATGCACGGTGAAGAAACTAATGGGATAGAAATAATACGTAAAATTATTACACGTGACGAAATAAAAAATCTGAACTGTGGTAACGTAATTGCTATCCCCGTAATAAATAGTGTTTCATTTTTATTTGGAAGCAGGGATCTGCCTGATGGCAGGGATTTGAACCGTTGTTTCCCCGGCACAAAAAACGGTTCTTTTGGTAGTCGTATTGCTTACGATTTGATGAAACACATTATTCCATTAATTGATTTCGGTGTTGATTTTCATACAGGTGGCGCAAAAATAAATAACACACCACAAATAAGATGTGTCTTTGAGTTTCCTGAAAATATATCTCTCGCAGAAAAATTCTCTCCACCACTTATTATTGACAGCTCCTATAGAGATGGTACATTCAGAAAAGAAGCCGCAAAAAAAAACAAACCCATTTTAGTTTATGAAGGTGGCGAAAGTATGCGTTTTGATTACCGCGCTATTAATGAGGGAGTTAATGGGTGCCTTCGTTTAATGAAAAATTATGGGATGACAGATATAGACATTCCAAATAATCATTCGGTAAAAATAAAAAAGGATACCTGGATCAGGGCGAATGCCAGCGGACTATTTCACATGAACGCTACAAACGGCGCGTATGTTTCCAAGGGAGATTTGTTAGGTGTAATTTGTAATCCTTTTGGCGAAATCGAATTTAAAATTGAATCAACTTCTGATGGTTATATTGTTGGAATAAATAACCAACCTGTGGTTAACCAAGGCGATGCCTTAATACATATTGGCATTGAGTAAGGATAAAGCTTCTTTGATTTTATTGATTAATTAACATGTATATTAAAGTATGCACATATTCAAATATAAAAAGTGTTTCACTTAAGCTTCTGAAAAAGCCATCTCGTAGATATTTAACATTTGGTAATACAAGTAATCTTCTGAAAACCTATCTGTTAATTTTCATGTTGACTTTTTTTTTGCCACACTTTTTATCCTCACAGGAAAATACTTTTGAAAATGAGGAGCCAGAGAAAGACTCGATGCTGCTTTATAAAAAAATTAAAAAAGTAGCTTATAAATATAAGATAACGCAAAGGGCTTACGAGCTGGTTTTTGTTGATCCTGAACCTAAAGAATATCCGATTCAACCGGCAACAGAAGAAGTGAAAAATGTTAATCCCTATCTTAAATATGAAGGCCGGATAATTAAAGATATAAAGATAACTGTGTATGACCCCTTTGGCCATAACGTGAACGATACTAATATGAGTAACATAAATCGTTCGCAACGGATATTAAACAAAGCTCATATAACCACAAGGCGTTTTGTAATCCTGAACAAACTTTTGTTTAAAGTGAATGATACTATTAATCCTTTATCCCTGAGTGAAACCGAGCGTATTTTAAGGGAAGCGCTCTTTATAAGTGATGCACGCATATATATTTCTAAAACAAAACGCAAAAAAGACAGTGTAACTGTAAACGTTATAATACAGGACAAATGGCCCATAATCTTTCCGGTATTAGTGAGTGATATTTTTATCGATGCTAAGTTTAAAAACAACAACCTATTTGGTGTAGGGCAACAGTTTGGACAATTTGCAAGATATAAAAAACCGGGGGAATGGGAACTTAATGGCTACTATGGAGTGGCAAATGTTGACAACACTTATATCGCTGCGCAAATAGGATATAAATATGATAAAGATCAAACAGTAGTTGGAATGTCATTAGAACGTCCGTTTTTTTCACCATTAACAACCTGGGCTGGAGGCATCACACTTTCCCATACCTGGAGACAATTTAAATATACCGATAATAATATAGGAGAGAATAAAACCACTCCACTAACCAGCATGGGATATGATATTTGGGCAGGAAAAAGTATCAAACTAAAAAAGTTAAGCAAAGACAAAAGTTTTTTTAATCAAAGTACAAACTTTATACTTGGAGGCCGATTTTATGAAAACAGGTATTTAAACCGGCCGGTTGCAGAAATTGATCCCGGAAGATCTTACAATCATACAACAGCTGCTTTAGGAAATATTTGTTTCGCCGTTCAACAATATTATAAAGATAAATATATTTACCGTTTCGGAGCAAATGAGGATGTACCTGAGGGATTGATTGTGCAATTTACTTACGGAGGTCTTAAATACGAACATTTAAAAATAAGATATTACACCGGCATTGAAATTGCAAGAGCCAAGCATTTTAAAAAATTTGGATATTTGTCTGCAACATTTTCTTACGGCATTTTCTTTAATGAAAAAGTTGCAAATGATGTTACCACCAATTACAAACTCACTTATTTTAGTGATCTTATTAAAAAGGATAATTGGTTTTTAAGAGAATTTTTGACTTATAATTTTGTACATGGAGAAAATAAATTAGCGGGCGAAACAATCAATTTTGGTGGCGAGCTATATGGATTTGAAAACGGGACTTTGGCAGGTAATACTAAAATGACATTAAATTCTGAAACGGTGGCCTATTTACCTTACAACGTGATAGGCTTTCGACTGGCCCCGGTTATAAATATGGGAATAGGAATAATAGGAAGTAAAACCAGCAAATTAATGAATAGCAATTTATATCAGGCTTACACAATTGGAGTAATGTTAAGGAATGAAAATTTACTAAGCAGCACGTTCCAATTTTCTGTTGGCGCCTATCCTTTTTTTCCGGATGATGGTAAATTCACTTTGAAATACAATCCTATATCAAGCTTTACATTAAGGGTAAGGGCCTTCACTGTTTCAAAACCAGAATTTATAAGTTATTGATTTAATAGAAGATTATCAACCAGTAACGTTTTCGCGGTTTATTTCAGTTTGGGGCTTGAAACTTTGTCTACCGAAATATTACTGACAAAGCTAAATGTTTTTTAGCCATTTGCAAAGAAAAAATACATGTCTTTCGCGAAGCGGCTTTATTTTCAAATGCCTTATACTTCCGCCCAAATCGAATAAACCGTGTGTTAGCGGGTCGTTATTTTTGTCCATTTAGAAGCGATAAAATAACGATAATTCAGAAAGGGCTACACCGGCATTAAAGTCAAAAGATGTGGAAGAACTATTAACTGATTTACCTGTGACAAAGTCAATTGTTTTACTATTTGCTGGACCGACATAGCCGTCAGCCCTGAATTGAGCTAATACTAACCAGCGTTTACCTAAAGGAATAAGCGTCCCGATTGTTAGTCCGATTCCAACTTGTTTTGTAATTACTTTTTCCTCAAGTAATTTTTTTCCTTCTTTATATGTCGTGTGATAGGTTGGTTCGGCAGTTCCAGAACCACCTATTGAGTCAATTTTAAAAGTTGCTTGTAATATTTGTCTATTGTAAATAGAGTATTGTCCTAGAATATCAATGCCAGTAACCAAATACCAACCTATTTTTAATTTATGTCTATACTCAACACCAATTCTACCAACGAAACTCCTGTTTTTTCTATTAGTAGTTGTCCAAATAAGAGTTGTGTCATTGACCTTTGTCCTATCTGTTGTGCTTTTGAATAGATCATTCCCAGATGGTTTAAAGGTGAAATTTGTCCTGAACGCCAATTTGTTAAATACTCTTTTATATGTCAAGCCAGGTGGTTGTGAATATGGAGTCGCGCCAAGCATTAATAGAACTATTGGTCCCACATTTATACCAATTTCATTTTTTTTACTACGCAACTTTGTCGAGTCAGCTTGGCCGTACATTTGTACTGTAGCCAAAACAAAGAAAAAGCTCGTTGGCAGGATAATATTTTTAAAACTTGTCATGTTATTGTCGAATTAAAATTTAAAACGAAAAGTTGTATTTTATTGTAAAGTCTTATTTGTAGTTTTCGTCTAACAATGCCCAGTAACAACTTTATCAGATAAGTTATTTTTGATAATCCATTGATCCAAAGCAGATTTAAATTCGATATGCTGTTTCATCATATCAGTGCGCAGAGTAATGGCTCTTTTATTATAATTAATAAAATAGGTCAATCCATGTCTGGCTTCAATTTTTTCAATTTCTTTCGCAGATGTGGTATGAATTTTATTAGTAGAGATAACCAGTTTATCATCTTCAAGGGCCACAAAACAAAGTCCTTTTAATTTTCTCCAAATGGTAACTATGATCTCTGTAAAAGCAATTAAGAAACATAAAAAAGCCATGTACTTAATTATGCTTCCGGAATAATACATCAACACTCCAATGCAAACGAATAAAATAATTTTAATAACGCGCTTAGCTACAAAACCATCAGGAAAATAGATGAATTTTTTCGTGTCTGTTTTTACCTGTGATAAATTATATGCTTCATAACAGGCACTTATTATATATAAAACGCCTAATCCTAAAAAGATAAACCGCACTTCTTTATACCCAATGTATTGCGTGAGCACAAAAATTAAACTGATAGAGATTAATGCCAGCAGAATAAGGTTTTTTAAAAGAATGGAAAAAAGGGAATTCATTGATGGTTTAATTTAAAAAGTAAAAGATTGGATTTGAAAGGCAAACTAAAACACATGCTTTTCCGCATGATACGAAGAACGCACCAAGGCGCCACTTTCTACATACCTGAATCCTTTTGATAACGCTATTTCACCCCATTTTTTAAACTCATCCGGATGCACATATC
>JANPOX010000277.1:0-7615 GCA_031428235.1 Bacteroidia bacterium
CACTATTATTTCTTTACTTCAGCAACGACTTTCCAAAAGTAGTTTGCGGACTCTTAAAACTTCTTATCCTTCTATTGATTTTTCAAGTAATGATTATTTGGGTTTTTCAACCCAGGGTTTATTATCTGAAGAACTAAAAAATATGGCCCCATCTCTCCGTCTAGGATCCACAGGTTCCCGGTTGATAAGTGGTAATTCAGTATTATTTAATGAAGTAGAAAAAACCATTGCAGAATTTCATCAATCAGAATCTGTTTTAATTTTTAATACAGGATATGATGCTAATTTAGGTTTACTGTCGAGCGTTCCACAAAAAGGAGATTTAGTTTTAAGTGATGAATTGATCCATGCCTCCATAATTGATGGTATCCGTTTAAGCTTTGCGACTCATTATAAATTTAAGCATAATGATATAGGATCTTTAAATGAATTAATTACACGACATCAGGATTCTTTCAGAGAGATTTATATAGTAGTAGAAAGTGTGTATTCCATGGATGGTGATTGTGCACCACTTATTGAACTGGCAAAAATTTGTGGAGGGGAAAAGATTCATTTAATTGTTGATGAAGCCCATGCGATTGGAGTGTTTGGTAAAAAAGGAGAAGGCTTATGCCAGGAGTTAAATATTCAGGATGATTGTTTCGCACGCGTTTATACTTACGGGAAAGCGATGGGTTGTCATGGCGCTTCTATTTCAGGAAGTGAAGAATTAAAACAATTTTTAATAAATTTTTCGCGCTCTTTTATTTACACGACTGCAATGCCAGAACATAGTTTACTGTCAATTAAAGCGGCCTATCAGTTACTTTCAAATACGAATGAAATAGAAAAATTAAAGGATAACATTTCTTATTTTAATTTGAAAATAAATTCCTCTGATAATTTTATTGAAAGCAAAAGCGCCATTCATTGTAAATTGATTAAAGGTAATGCTGAGGTGCAATTGGTTGAAGATAACTTAAGCAAAGCGGACTTTTTTGTTAAGTCAATTAAAAATCCAACTGTTAAAGAAGGACATGAACGTCTGCGCATTTGTTTGCATTCGTTTAATACAAATTCTGAGATTGATTTATTACTTCAACAGTTAGAAGGTTGAGGCTTTGTCATGTTGATTCCGATAGCTATCGGAATGATTCAGCATTTAATGAGACCCTGATCCGCCAGCTGGCGGACATGGTGACAAATTATCTGTCAGGCTGAGCGGAGTCGAAGCCTAGCAATCTGTTTTTTTCTTAATCACACATACGCACCTGAAACCCATCCAGGCGGTTGGTTTGGTATATTCTTGTTGTTTACCCACTCTGCAATCTTCCAAATTATTTCTCCATCCACCGCCTTTGCAGATGCCTTTCTCCGCAACCATTTCAGCAACGTTGCCAAGCATGTTATATAATCCAAAACGATTTTTCGTATAAGAAAATACAGGTGCAGTTACATCAGGGTAAGGAGGGCCTTTTTGTTGCTTGATTGTATCAAGATGAATGCAGTTTAATCGATGTATCCCCTTTTCGTTTTTTCCATCATTATTTAAAAAGTTTGGAGATGTTTCTGCGACTTTTTCCCATTCTGATTTTGTTGGTAAACGGTATTCGAAATTTTGCTGTTTGAAATCTTTTTTCATAGTCATAAATGCTTTTACTCGATCAGTCCTCCACTTGCAATAAGCCTGCGCTTGTTCATAGCTGATGCCAACAACAGGATAATCCCGGTAAGCCACGTGCCTGTAATAATAATTGACGTAGGGTTCATTATAAGAGTTCTTTTCCCTCCATACTAATGTATCAGGGACCGTTGCTATATGTTCTTTTGAGTTATTACCATATATTGCTTTCGTCCAAAATTCATATTCCAGCCATGAGAAATTGGAAATTTCAGCTTCGTCAGCAAATAACGTGTCATTTATTTGCACAGTTCCCGGTGGTAAGAAACTTTTCTTAGAATATTTATTGAATGATGCTGTTAGTAATGCAATTACGAGTAATGGTAAAAACAGTTGTTTCATATGTCTAAATTGTTTGTTTTTTAATTGTCATCCGCCAGCTGACGGAGCCAGTTTCGTCATTGGTGTTTGTATTTTGGCAAACATGGCTATTTCATATAATATCGTTTGAGTGGTTATATTCCCATAGCTTTTCGTAAATCATGAGCGTCGTTCACATCTGAACTGAGTTCGGTCACAGGAATTTTATTTTGTTTAGCTGTAAAGCACTGTGAAAGTACTTCTTTACTGCACAGATACATTTTACCGTTCGCTAATACACATAAGCTGTAACTTTCTTTTGGATCGTAAGATATTACAGGGTTGTAAAAATTAAAGACCAAATTTTTTGTATGACAAACTAAATAAGTGTGTTCAGCTCTTATAAATGTTCCTCCGGTATTAATCGTATAAACAGGGCTCATCTGCTCGCCTTTTGGCATACTGGTTGGGCAGTCTGAATTGCAAATTCCAAAAGTACTCAGGTTAAATATACGCGTGACTTTATCCTGACTATTCATAGATTGAAACTTTTTGTCAAATTCATCTTCCTGTTCTTTTTTCCAACGAATCTTTTCTTTAATCATATCTTCTGAGAATTTTTTTAGTTCAGCAGCAAAGGCCGCCTGCTTAGCTTCAAATTCTTCTTTTAATTTTTTTTCATCCGCCTCTCGTTTAGCAAGTATATTCTTATAATCGTTGAATTTAGATTCGTATGCTTTTAAAGCTTTATCATAATCCTCACCTGCTAAAGTTGGGTAAACAATTAGTTTTTCAATCTGATCTTTATGTTTAAGAGTCAATAAATAATTTTTGCCTTTAACGGGCCCTTCAGAAACTTCTGCGCTGCTCCAGGTAATATCGGCTAATTTTGAACTAAAGTTTTTATTTTCAGTGCCGACTTCAAATACTGCATTTTTAAAAGCTGCCAGTTCAGGAAATTCTTTGTAATTTACTTCTAATTCAAATTGTTGCCTTCCGGCAGTAGCTTTCGAAGGTTTAGCCGGGGCAGAAGTTTTAGGTAATTGATTTATTTTTTGAGCGTAAACTATTTTTTCTTTTTCAATTTTTGGTGGAATCGCGTCGATCTGTTTTTGTATTTCTTTTTCTTTATTAGAAACTGAATTTATTATTGGCTCGTTTCCCTTCAATCCTTTTTCTCCCTGCTGTCTTTGCGGTCCCTTTAAAGAATTATCTCTACTCACATACACCCAGTTTTTAGCAATAGTATCTAATACATACATATTATACCTGTCGGCTGTATGTTCAGATTGAAACTCTACCGTGATTTGTTTTTTAGGATTTATAAATACAGGCTCTCCATTTTGATATCCTTTAATATCAATCATCCCCGCACTTTCCAATGTTGTTTGTACTCCAGCACTATCATAAATCATTGGAATGCCACTGGCGATAATATCAGCCTGGTTATGAAATTCCCTGTATTTGATCTCAACATCGCCAACAATATCAAGCCCTTGTTTGTCAACAAAGGCTTTTTTTGGAATAATAATTTTTGAATTGGATTTATGTTTTAGAGTTGCTCCTTCTTCTGCTTTTACTTTATAAGAAGTGTAAGGAACGTTTAATCGGGAGATGGGAGGGGTAATAAAAGTCTTATTAGACTTGGTTTTTGGGCTATTTGTAGTGTTTTGGTTAGTAGCTATTTTATCATGTGTGGTTTCTTTGGGTGGTTCTTTTTTAAATACTGAAAAATATGTGACTGTGCAAATAACCGCGACGCCTGCGATTATTGCCGAATACGTCGCTTTTTTATTCTTTAAAAAGCTGGCATCACTTCGGGCTTTTTCGATGCTTTGCTTTTTAAATTTATTGACGAGCTCTCCAAAATCTTTGTGTGAATTGATTTCTTCATCTGGCACTGGTTGTCGGTTAATGTTAAATTTAGTTCCCATTTTTTTTTGCTGGTTTAGTCAATGTTTTTTTTACGCGGTCTAGTATGCGGTATAGTTTTACTTTTGCATTGGTTTCAGTCAGGTTCAATATTTCAGCAATTTCCTTAAACGGACGCTTTTCAAAAAAACGTAATTCTACTAACTGTAAGTCGTCTTCAGGTAAATCTTTGATCACTGACATTAAAACACCTTTGTATTGTTCCATGTATTCTTCTTCTACCTCTTCACAGATATGTCTCAAGTCACTTACGTCTGCATTTACTGTTCTCAGGTTTTTCCTGTTTCTGAATAATTGCATCACTTCGCTGTGAGCAATGCGGTATAACCAGCTCGCGAATGGAACACCTTTGTATTCATATTTTTCAATATTAGTCAATGCTTTTAAGAAAACCTGTGCTGTTAAATCAAAGGCAGTGTCTTTGCAGTCCATACGCTGATAAACGTATCCAAAGATCTGTTTGTAATATTTATCGTACAATGGCCCAAAATGTTCAGGGTTTTGTTTCGCAGCCTCAATGATCATTTGCTCATCGAGCAACATATCGGCGGTATGGTGATATCGTGGGGAGAATTCCATATGTACTGCGTTTAAAAGCATTGTAGGTTTATAATACAAAACCATACAAATAGTTACAGCTAAACATTAAATAAATGTCGACGAAAAGGTAATGACTTGATTATCAGGTGAAGTATTTTCTGTCCGACTGAGTGAAACTATGTTAATTTTGGGTGAAATTAACTTTTGAATGAGTGAATGGATTTTTTGGAGGGTGAAATTTGGAGTGAAAAACGATTTTTTTAGAAAAACAACCTGATTTTTTCTATTTACAATTAATGTTTAAACTTTAAACACGAATCCCAATAATACAAACATCGTCCACCTGCTCTAAACTGCCTTTCCAGTTTGTAAAAGTTCCATCGAGTATCTCTGATTGTTTTTTCATACTCTCATTGACATTAGTGATTAATAAATCTTTTAATGATTTATGCTTAAACTTTTTTCCCTTCTCGCCCCCAAACTGATCAGAATATCCGTCGGTTATGAGATAAAATGTAGTGCCTGGTATATAGTCAATTTCATGAGTTGTAAAAGGTAAAGGATTGTCTGTTTTTCCAATAGGTTGTTTGTTGGCTTTTATTTCCAAAACCGTTCCTGAATTTGGAAGAACATACCACAGAGGATTATTTGCACCTGACCATGATATTTTATTTTTAGAGCTGTCAATACAAAGCATAGAAATATCCATACCGTCTTTCACTTCGCTTGAACTTTTTTCAAAAGTTTCCAAAACTAATTTTCTTGTTTTGTCAAGTAATGGTCCTGGTTCAGTTAATACAAATTCTTTTAAGGAGCGGTTTAACGCGTTACTGCAAACAACAGAAACAATAGCGCCTGGAACGCCGTGGCCAGTACTATCTGCTGCAGCAATTAAAAATTTATTTCCAACAAATTCTGCCCAGTAAAAATCACCCGCCACAAGATCTTTAGGTTTGTAAACAATGAAATTTTCAGGAAAATGCTCTGTGATAAATTCTTTCGGCGGAAGGATTGCCTCCTGCAATCGTTTGGCATAGGTTATAGAATCAATGATCTCCTTTTGATGTTCTTCTACCTTATGTTTTTGTTTTTCAATCTCGTCCCTTTGAGCTGCGATCTCTTCATTTTGCTGATTGAGTTCTTTGTATGCCTCATCCACTTTTGTTTTTTGAAGAGTGATTGTATTTCTTTGTTGTTGGGTGATCTTATAACGGTTAAACATAAACCCGGCAAAAATTAATACGAGAAGCAATCCTCCATACAATGCAAAACGTTTTGTTTTTTCTTGTTTTAACTGTGCTTGCTGGGCGGTGAGTAGTGCGTTATTTACTTTTTGTTCTTCAATATTTTGTATGCTATCAGCCACTGCTTTCTTTTCGTACTGGTATTGAAATTGTTTTTTTATAGATGCTTTTTTTGTTTCTTCATTTGTGATGCTATCACGCATTTGCATTTCCAACTCATACATCGCTAGTGATTCTTTATATTTTTTTTGTTCCTTATAGATCTTTTTAAGAAGTGAAGATGCTTTTTTAATATTCAGAGGATAACCTAATTCCTGGGATGTTTGAAGACAGCGCGTGGCATATTTTATTGCCTCATCAACTTTGTGTTGTTCTAGTAAAATTGTTCCAATGTCGTTTAGGGAATTTGCAACGCCCGATTTATCTTTAATTTCTTCGAGGATCGTTAAGCTTCTTTGGAAATATTCCATCGCCTTGTTCTGACCTGCTCTTAGGCATTCCTCCCTGGAGGCTTTACAGTCGGGATCTTCCATGTCCGCATAAGCGTGTCCAATATTACTTAGTGTAATTGCTATACCTCTTTTGTCGTTCACTTCTTCTTTTAATTTTAAACTTTTAAGATAGTACTCCAGGGCTTTTAATCTGCCTTCTTTAATGCAGGTTTCTTTAGACGACTTACAGGAAGGATTCCCATTATTAAAATAAACAATTCCAATATTGTTCAGCGATTGGCTGATTCCTTTTGCATCTTTAAGTTCTTCTCTTATTTTTAAAGCTCTATAATAACAGTCTAAAGTTTTAGAGATTTCACCCTGGATTAAATAGATCTGCCCGATGTTATTTAAAGAGTAGGCAATGCCTTTTTTGTAGTTAACTACTTCAGTAGAGTTTTTATTTTCGGCTAGCAGTTGTTCGTAAATTTTCAGGCTTTTGTGATAAGAGTCTAAAGATTTTGAAATGTCGCCGCGACTGTTTTGAATATACCCAATATTATTCAATGAATTTGCAATGCCTGACCTGTCATTAATTTCTTCCTTAATTTTTAAACTTTTCTGGTAGTACATTAATGCTTTAGAAATATCACCATGATTGTTTGCAAGGAAGCCAATGTTATTAAAAGCAGATGCGATGCCTTTTAAATAAAAATAATGTAAAACACTTCCTTTAGTAGATGAAACAACGCCTTTTTCACTCAATTTCAGCATTTCTTCATTATATACTACCCAAACCTTGTCGTCGTTTTCCGCTTCTATTAATTCCTTTAAAATATTAATGCGAATTGTGTCATTTTTAGCAAACTTCAACGCCGATTTTAAAGAGTCTGTTGTTATTTCCTGAGCATTTGTGAAAACACTCAATACTAAAAACAAACAAATATAAAGTCGTATGATCAAAATAAACTCTTCGCTTTTGACATCGCAGCATTTAATCCTTCCAGTTTACTGCCGCCGGCTTGTGCATAAAAAGGTTGTCCACCGCCACCGCCGTTGATCTCTTTAGCAAGATCACGAATAATATTTCCTGCATTTAAGTTTTTATCTTTCACTAAATTATCATCAATAATTACGGAGATACTTGGTTTACCTTTTACTTCTGCGCCAATTACGCAGACGCAGTTTTCAACCTGGTTGCGAATTTCAAACAACATGTTTTTAATTTCTTCGGCACTATCGAAAGATATTTTTTCAATAATGATATTGATGCCATTCTTTGATTCTACTTTTGATATTAAAGTCTGCTTGATGCTTTGGGCTTTTTCTTTCAATAGCGAATTCAATTGTTTTTGCAGGTCGTTATTTTCTTCTACTAAATTGCTTAAACTTTTTATAACATCTTTATTATTCTTTAATAAAGCTTTCACTTCATTTAAGGTATTGATCTGATCATTAAAAAATTCTTCAGCTTTAATTGCAGTTACCGCTTCAATACGGCGGAT
>JANPOX010000278.1:0-10604 GCA_031428235.1 Bacteroidia bacterium
ACTAATTAAAGAGGGTGCTGTTGTAAAAGTAGTAATGACAAAAAGTGCTGAAGATTTTGTGACCGCAAAAACTTTATCTGTTTTAAGTAAAAATGAAGTAATTACTGACTTTTTTGATGCTAACAACAATTGGAATAATCACGTTGCACTGGCCGAATGGGCAGATGCAATTATCATTGCTCCTTTAACAGCAAATACATTGGCCAAATTTGCAACAGGTTTATGTGATAATGTTGTAACGGCATCTTATCTTTCAGCACGTTCAGTAGTATTTGTTGCCCCGGCCATGGATTTGGATATGCATCAGCATCCTTCAACAACTACTAATATTGAAATTTTAAGAAAGAATAGAACTTTGATCATCCCAGCTGAAAGTGGTGAACTCGCAAGTGGCTTATCGGGCGAAGGAAGGATGGCTGAACCGGAAAACATCATTGCTTTTGTTTCGCATTATTTTGAAAACGATCTTCCATTAAGTGGAAAAAGAGTATTGGTAAATGCAGGTCCAACTTATGAAGCCATTGACCCTGTAAGATTTATTGGCAACAGGTCATCCGGAAAAATGGGAGTAGCGCTGGCGGATGAATTTGCAAAAGCAGGGGCGGATGTTACCCTGGTGCTTGGTCCATCACATCAAAAACCAAGAGAATCAAATGTGACTGTAATTGCAGTGGAAAGTGCTCATGAAATGTTTACTGCCTGCAATGCGGCTTTTGCAACAAGTGATATTGTAGTGCTTTCAGCAGCAGTGGCAGACTATAAACCTAAAGAAATTTCAACACAAAAAATTAAAAAGAAGGAAGATGATCTCACACTTGATCTTGTTAAAACAACCGACATATTAGAAACATTGGGGAAACAAAAAAAACACCAGGTACTGGCTGGTTTTGCTTTAGAGACCAATAATGTGATTGATTACGCTAAAGAAAAAATCATAAAAAAGAATCTTGATTTTATTGTGGCAAATTCGGCAACCGAATCAGGCAGCGGTTTTGGTGTTGACACTAACAAAATAACTATTATTGATAAACACAATAAAATGTATAATTTTGAGTTAAAAAGTAAGCAGGAAGTTGCCAAAGATATTGTGCATTTTGCCATTAACTATTTAAAAACACATGAATAAGTACATTTATATATTTCTTTTTTTTATTACCGGTAAGCTCCTTGTTTCACAGGAATTAAACTGTCAGGTAAGTGTAGTGTCGCCACAGATACAAGGAACAACTGAGAAGCAGATTTTTGAGCAGTTACAGAAGGCCATTTTTGAGTTCATGAACAATACCAAATGGACCAAAGATAATTATACTTCCTCCGAAAGAATAGATTGTTCCATATTGATTAATGTCACTACTAAAATAAGTGCTGATGATTACAAGGCTACAATCCAGATACAAAGCAGAAGACCGGTTTTTAAAAGCTCTTATTTTTCGCCTACAGTTAATTACATTGATGAGAACTTTACTTTTAAATTTCAGCAGTTTCAGCAACTGGAGTTTAATTTAAATACGTTCACCAGTAACATTACTTCTGTATTAGCCTACTATGCTTATCTGGTACTAGCTAATGATTATGATACCTACTCTAACCTCGGTGGAACGGAATATTTTCAAAAAGCACAGCTTATTGTTTCCAATGCTCAAAGTGCCTCCGAAGCGGGATGGAAATCATTTGAGAGTCAAAAGAATCGTTACTGGATTGTAGAAAATGCCTTACAGCCGGTATTTCAACCAATCAGGGAATGCATGTACAAATACCATCGCCTTGGTTTGGATATTATGAATGAAAAACCAGATGAAGGACGCAAAGAAATTTTAAAATCTACGGAACTGTTATTGGGAGTATATAAAAACAGACCAGCTTCATTTATCATGGAGTTGTTTTTTGACGCTAAATCCGATGAAATAGTGAACATTTTCTCAAAAGGTTTTCCTGATGAAAAAGCAAAAATTGTAGAAACTTTAAGCACAGTGGATCCGGCAAATTCCTCTAAATATTTTAAAATAACCGGTAACTAAATTTTAACAATTAAATCATAATTCCCACGTTAATTCCAGTAATTGTTTACTAATTTTGCCATCTTATATTTCAAAATCTATGAATAAATTTTTATTTTCTATTATCCTATTTTCTTTTGCCTTTGTAGCTATTGCCCAGGATGAAAAATCCGATGCTGTTAAGCTTGTTGAAAAAGCAATTAGCGTGAAAGATATTACTGTTGATTCTGCAAAATTCTGGAAATATGGTGGCGTTATATCTTTAAATGGCCAACAGGTATCCTTAACTAATTGGGCTGCGGGCGGTAATAGTTCTATTTCACTGGCGGGTTTAGTAAATGTATTTGCTAGATACAAAAAAGGAAAAATTAACTGGGAAACAAATTTGGATTTGGGTTATGGTGTCATTAACCAGGGCGATTCAAAAAAATGGTGGAAGAATGATGATAAGATACAATTCTCAAGCATATTTGGAAGAGAGTTAAAAAAGAAATGGTATTTAGCCATGCTGGCCGATTTCAGGACTCAGTTCACGAACGGATATAATTACCCGAACGATTCAGTATATATATCAAAATTTATGGCGCCAGCTTACGGTTTAGCGGCAATTGGTTTTAATTACAAGCCGAATGATAATTTTTCTTTCCTCATATCTCCAATAACAGGGAAATTTACTTATGTGATTGACGATAGCTTAGCAAAATATGGCGCTTTTGGTGTTCAAAAAGAAATCAGGGACAACGATGGGAATATTACCCAAAGGTATTTAACTCATCGTGAAGAATTTGGTGCTTATATGAGGATGAAATACCAGACTAAAGTAATGGAAAATATTACCTTCGAAACAATGCTTGAACTTTTTTCAAATTACCTGCATAACCCTGAAAATATTGATGTAAACTGGTCAACCTTAACCACTTTTAAAGTGAACAATTTTGTTTCGGCTACTTTAAGTACTCAATTGATCTATGATGATGATATTAAAGTATTACGAACTTCAGGTGACCAAAAAGGAACGGTTGGTCCAGATGTACAATTAAAACAAGTATTAGCGATAGGAATAACTTACAAGTTTTAATATCTAATAAATTAATCATTCTGATTCACCATCGGACCGATTCAGAATATCAAGAAATTAAATAAAATTAAAAGCTCTCTGTTTAAACAACAGGGAGCTTTTTTTTGAATGAAAGGATTTAATAATTTTAATTTATTTTTAAAACACGATCTCTTTCCGTTTACTAGCAAAATATAAACCTGCTCCAACAACCAATAATAACAAGATCGATCCAACCATGGCAATACTGTTTCCGGTTTTATAAACCTGGGGTTCAAACTTAAATTCAACTTTATGTTTACCGGCAGGTATTTCCATACCACGTAATATATAATTCACCCCGGTGTGTGGTGTCAAATTTCCGTCCACATAAGCATTCCAACCTTTAGGATAATAGATCTCAGAGAATACTGCAAAACCCTTTTCTTTTGAATCTGTTTCATAAACAAGATCATTTGGTTTGTATGACTGAAGGGTAATTTTTCCTTCTGCATTATAATGATCAGATACAGGAACTAGTTCTTTGTTCTTTTCCTGAATCACCGCCTCGCGCTTGGTATTTAAACCATACAGTGCTACAATTTCAGAATCGGCATTGGCAACAGTTTTTATATTTTTCACAAACCAGGCGTTGCCATTAGCCTGTGGGTTTGGAATCGCAAAAACCTGATCTTTAGCCGGAACAATCACATATTTAGTGTTCAACATATTTAATACTCCCAATTTAGCCATGTGAATTCTCATCAAAGAATCATTTTGAGCTGCTGTATTTAAACCGTCATAAAAAGAATTGATCTCTTTGTCTAAATGAAAATCAATGACCTCCTGGTATTTTTTCAATTTAGCGCCATGATAACCACCAATAGATTTATGATAATAAGATGTGGCCGCATCATTAAAGGTGCTGGTTGATAAATTCAAGACACGGTAATCTAAAGTTTTATCTTGTAATATCTGTTCATCTGCTTGCGTCTTTGCAGGTGGTGCATCGTACTGGGCTTTTGGTACATAATTTTTAGCATCTAAATATCTTCCGGCAACCGGCCACAGGTCCGCTAGAATAAAAATTCCCATGGTTACTAAAAACAGTTCCAGCTTTAATTTTTTTGTCAGATATAAAAATAAAAAGATAGAAGCAAGCCCTACAAAAATTAAAGAACGGCGTGCATCACTTTTAAATATGGACTGGCGAGCTTTTTCAATATTGGTTAAAAATTCAGGTACAAATTGGGCGATCTGAGCATCCGGGGCACCACTCTGTTTAAACTGATTAACAATTTGGGTTTCTTCTCCGGCAGGAATAAAAGAATTAAACAGATCGGGCATGAAAGCACATATCAAACAAAAGCCTCCGATTACTGATACTGATATGATCAATATTTTCTTTAAATCCATTTCCTTTTTCACAAACGGAAGCATAAATTTTTGGCCTTTATCAGAAGCTTTAATGAATTTATCCAAAGCCAACACTGCTAATAAAGGAATAGTTAATTCGGCAATGACTAAAATCATGGAAACCGCTCTGAACTTATTGTAGCCAGGAACATAATCCATGAACACATTAGTTAAGCCCATAAAGTTTTTTCCCCAAGCCAACATCACAGATAATAATGTGCCAATCACTAAAGCCCACTTCAAGGGATGATCAATAATAAATAATCCTAAAAAGGCCAATAACATCACAATTGCTCCAATATAAACCGGACCACTGGTAAAAGGTTGGTCACCGAAATAAGCACTACTTTGCGAAACCTGTTCGCGCATCTGAGGATCAACTTTTTTCAAAGCATCTTTATCTGCTCTGCCAATAGCATCTGAGGCACCTCCTTTAAAATTAGGAATTAAAAAAGTAAAGGTCTCCCCTACTCCATAACTCCATTGTGTAGCATAATCCCTGTCTAATCCGGATGTAATATTTCCTTTGTTTGTTTGTAAGGTTGAATTCATTGTCAGTTCTGTTTTACCACGAGTGGTATAATTACCATATTCATATGTGGATAGAAGGTTTCCTGCATTTGGCAATACACCAATTAAAGAAGCTGTTATAAAAAGGCCAACACCGATAAAAAACGGTTTCATGTTTTTTTGTTTGAGAGCCATGATGAAATAAGTCAGGAACACTAACCCAAAAAACATAAAACCATAATACGAGATCTGAACGTGGTTAGCATTTAATTCCATGGCCATGAACAACGTGGTTACTGCAAAACCGAGCCAATGCTTGCCACGCATCAGTAGAATAATTCCTCCTAATAACGGCGCTAAATAACCAATGGCATTTGCTTTTGAATTATGGCCTGCCTCAATAATGATAAAGAAGTATGAGGAGAAACCGTAAGCGAGGGCTCCCACAATTGCCAGCCATGGACTTATTTCAAGGCATAACAACAAAATGAAAAAACCTATGAAACATAAAAAAATATACCCGCTTGGATGTGGCAAAAACAAATGAAACACCTTATCTATATGACCCAACCAATTTCCCGGATATAAAGTAGAAACCTGATAAGCCGGCATTCCCCCAAACATTGAATTGGTCCATAATGCCTCCGTATGTTCTGCTTTCCTGAAGTCTGTCATTTCCTGACTCATGCCTTTATACCTTACAATATCACCCTGCTCCAATACTTTATTAGATAATAAAGGACTAAATTGTACAAGAGTAATGATGGCAAATAAAACAACAGCAGTTAAGTGTGGTAAATACTTTTTAAAGTTCATATAATTGATTTTTAGACAAATATACTCATAATACAGATTTTAGGAATAGGTGTTAATATGGTTTTATAAGAATTTAAATTGTTAAAGAAATTTGATCGTGTTATCACAAAAGATAGCAAAGATCAGGATTCTATGCCAAACTTATAGAGTAAACTCTTTTCTCTTCATTGCTAAATAAACTGCAACCGCAACCAATAATAACACTAATACAGACCCGATAATACTGATGATATTACCAGTTTTGTATATTGCCGGCTCAAACTTAAATTCTATTATATGTTTACCAGAAGGAATTTCCATACCTCTTAATAAATAATCAACGCAAGAATAGGGAGTTAATATTCCATCGATGTATGCATTCCAACCTTTCGGATAGTAGATCTCTGAGAATACAGCAAACTCACTATCCGCTGTTTCTGTTTCATAAACCAAGACATTTGGTTTGTAGGACTTTAAGTTAATCTTTCCTTCACCCTTATAAGTAGAATTTGTTGAAGCTAAATTGTTTTTTTTCTGAATAACAGCTTCGTCCTTTGTATTAGAATTGTATAAAGCCACTATCTCAGAATCGGCATTGGAAACAGTTTTAATAGTTTTCACAAACCAAGCATTGCCATTAGCCTGTGGATTAGCAATCGCAATAGGCTGTTCCTTACCTGGCCAGATAATATATTTAGTGTTCAACATATTAATGACATGTAACTTTTTTGTTAAAGCATTCAACGATGAATCATTATTTACACTCCTTAAATTATCAGAGAAGACTGACATTTCTTTGAACAGATGAAAACTGATGAGTTCATCATATTTTTTTAGTTTAGCACCGTGATATCCTCCAATGGATTTGTGGTAATATGAAGTTGTTGCATCCTGGAAAGGACCAACTGATAAATTCAATACGCGATAGTCCAAACTTTTATCTTTTAAGATCTGTTCATCGGCCGCTGTTTTTTGTGGAGGTGCTTCATACTGTGATCGCTGAACAAAATTATGCTCGTTCAAATAACGACTTGCCACAGGCCATAAGTCAGCTGTAAGGCTAACACCAACTAATGTTAATAATACCGGCAATTTTATTTTTTTTATATTGTATAAAAACAAACAAAGAGCGGCCAAAGCAATAAAAATAAAAGAACGGATAGAATCGCTTTCAAAGATCTCAATCCTTGCTTTCTCTAAATTTTCCATGAAACCTGGAATAATCTGAGCTACCTGTTCATCAGTAGCACCACTTTGTTTGAATTGACTGATGGTTGTTGCCTCTTCATTTGGTGCAATAAATGTATTGATAACAGTTGGCATTAAGTATCCTATCAAACAGAAACCGCCAACAATAGCAAATGAAATGATGAGTATTTTTTTTAGTTCATATTTACTGTTCACAAAAGACAATTTTACCGTTTCATTTTTATCAGATAGTTTGATGAATTTATCCAATGCTAAAATAGCCAGTAAAGGCAACGTTAGTTCAGCAATTATAAGAATCATAGATACTGCCCTGAACTTGTTATAGCCGGGAACATAATCAAGAAAAAAATGGCTGAACCCTTCAAAAAATCTTCCCCAGGACAACATGATTGCTAAAACTGTAACAATCAATAAAGGCCACTTTAATGGATGTTTAACTATGAACATTCCTAAAAATGAAAGAAAAATAATGATAGCTCCAATATAAACCGGTCCTGCAGTTCCTCCCTGATCGCCAAAATAAGCATTGCTACCAGCGATCTGCTCTCTGAATTGAGGATCCACTTTTTTTAAGGCATCCTTATCAACATTACCAATGGCTGCCGAAGCACCTCCTTTAAAATGCGGAATTAAAAAAGTAAATGTTTCCCAAATTCCATGGCTATACATTAAAGCATAACTCTTATCGAGTCCGGATGTGACATCTGCTTTATTACTTTGAAGATTAGCATCGATGGTCAATTCACTTTTACTCCGTGTTGAGTAATGACCATATTCTTCCGTAGCCAGTAAACTGCCGGCATTTGGCAAAAACCCAATAAAACAGGCTGCGATAAATAAACCTGAACCTTTTAAAAACGATTTTATTTGATTTTCTTTAATAGCTTTTATAAAGTAAGAAATAAAAACCACCACAAAGATCATGAAACCATAGTAAGTAATCTGAACGTGATTAGCATTTAGTTCCAAAGCCATAAACAACATAGTTACAGCAAAACCCAACCAATACTTGCCACGCATCAATAATATAATGCCACCTAAAACAGGTGCCAAATAACTAATGGCATTGGCTTTGGAATTGTGGCCTACTTCAAGAACAATAAAAAAATAGGATGAGAAACCATAACCAAGAGCACCCACCAATGCCAGCCAGGGATTAATTTCTAAACATAACAGTAAAATAAAAAAACCAAAAAAGCACATAAAGATATGCCCACTTGGATGAGGGAGATATAAATGAAAAAAACGATCAATATGAGTTATCCAATTACCCGGATATAATGTGGAAACCTGATATGCTGGCATACCACCAAACATTGAATTGGTCCAAAGTCCTTCACTATGTTCAGTTTGCCTAAAATCAACCAGCTCTTTGCTCATACCTCTATGCTGTGTAATATCTGATTGATTAATCACTTTTCCAGAAAACAGAGGTCTGAAAGAAATAATGGTTATAACAGCAAAAATTATAACAGCCAGAAGGTGAGAGAAGTATTTCTTTACAATCATTAATTTTAGGTTTAAATACAAATATAATAAGTGTTAGCTATTTAAAAGAGTGTTAAAAGGATAATTTATTTGTATTTTCGTGAGCAATGAAAAAGCTTTTTTCGGTTCTTAAATACACTAAAGATTACAAGAAATATACAGCCCTCAACATCCTGTTTAATATTTTATTTTCATTATTTGCAGTGTTCTCTATTTCATTGATCATTCCTTTTTTAGATCTTTTATTTAAAAATAACGTTACTGATTACCAACTAATCGTTAATAATGGTGAACCACTTTTACACTTTTCTATGAAAGGTATAACAGAATGGGCCTATTACCATATGTCTTTTATTATTATAGGGCAGGGAAAAGCACAAGCTTTAATGATGATTTGTGTTGTGGTATTTTTTGCAACGTTATTAAAAAACACCGCGCGTTATTTTGCCATGTATTTTTTAGCACCTATCCGCAATGGCGTTGTGAAGGATCTGAGAAATAAAATGATGCACAAAGCCCTTCATTTACCATTATCCTACTTTAGCGATGAACGTAAAGGTGATATGATGAGTCGCATGACCACCGATGTTATAGAGATCGAATGGTCAATTATGCAATCATTGGAACTCATTTTCAGGGAACCCCTGATCATTATCTTTTCTTTGGCAACACTTATTTTCATCAGTCCGTATTTAACGCTTTATGTATTTTTATTATTACCTGTGGCTGGTTTAGTAGTAGCGCTGGTTAGTAAAAGTTTAAAGAGCCGGTCAGCAAAAGGAAAAGTAGTTTTTGGTCAACTCTTTAATATTATGGAAGAAACCCTCGGTGCTCTAAAAGTGATTAAGGCCTTTTCTGGAGAACGCTTTGTGCAAAACAAATTTGAAAAAGTAAACAAGGAGTATAACAAAATCTCTATTGGCTTATACCGCCGTTCAGACCTGACTTCTCCAATCAGTGAAACGGTTGTGCTCGGCGTGTTATTGTTAATCCTTTATATTGGTGGTACCATGGTGTTTGATGGAACAGGCGGATTATCCGGTGCTGAGTTCATAGGTTATTTTGCAGTTGCTTCACAGATCGTGCCTCCTATTAAGCAAATCACTTTGGCTTATAATAATATTCAAAAAGGTTTAGCTTCGGAAGAACGCATTGATAAAATATTACATGCAGAGAATCCGATCGTAAACAGTATCAATGCTAAAAAGATTGAACACTTTTCTTCTAAAATTGAATTCAATAACGTGTCCTTTGCTTACCATAATGGCGATGCAGGATACGTTTTAAAAAACATCAATTTCTCTATACCAAAAGGTAAGACTATTGCATTAGTTGGGCAAAGCGGAAGCGGAAAAACAACTTTGGCAGATATGATCCCGAGGTTTTATGATACTGATTTGGGAGAGATCAGGCTCGATGGAATACCATTAAAGGAAATGGATATTGAAAGTTTGCGTAAACAAATTGGTGTAGTAACCCAGGAAAGTATTTTGTTTAATGATACCATTGAAAACAATATCACTTTTGGAATGGAAAACTTTGATCAGGCAAAAGTGATTGAAGCTGCCAAGGTTGCCAACGCTCACGAGTTTATTTTAAAACAACCTAATGGTTATCAAACAAATATCGGTGACAGAGGCGGTAAATTAAGTGGCGGTCAGCGTCAGCGGATCAGTATTGCAAGAGCCATTTTAAAAAACCCACCCATATTAATTCTGGATGAAGCCACCAGTGCGCTTGACACCGAAAGCGAACGTTTGGTGCAGGACGCTTTAACTAATTTAATGAAGAACAGAACCAGTATTGTGATAGCTCATCGGTTATCTACGATTGCCAATGCCGATGAAATTATTGTGATGAATAACGGCGATATTATTGAACGTGGGAATCACCAGGAATTATTAGTATTAAATGGTTTTTACAAAAAACTCTGTGATATGCAGAGTTTTCAATAAGAGGTTTCTTTTTAAATTTTAGTAGCCAATCAACAGCCTCCTGCTCATTTGTAAAAAAACGGCTTGGTACAAATGGTTTGTAGAAAGTCATATAAAAATTCCCCATCAATTTTTGAGGAACCGAATTAATAACAAATGCATCGGCTATTTTATAAATACTCGCAGATTGACTTGTTGACATTTTCCGTGCTTCATGAT
>JANPOX010000279.1:0-16089 GCA_031428235.1 Bacteroidia bacterium
TCATTATTACCGTTATAACTATTAGCATTTGAAAAAAATCATTTATATTATTTGTTTGTTCATGGGGTTATTGCCATTTAAGGCATTCACTCAGGATGATTATGTGAATGATAATCAAATGCGCTATGAAGACTGGAGTTATAAATCCTATATTAAAACGGTGCAACTTCATGAATCTTCATTTGATGCCAATCCTGCCATTCTTCAATTCAATGCAGGCGAACAACTGGAATTAAGTTTTGATGATTTGGAAGGGGATCGAAAAAATTATTCCATCAGCTTTGTTCATTGTGATGCCAATTGGGAACCTTCTAATTTGGTGAGTGCCGAATTTATGACAGGATTTTTTGAAGCAAACATCATAAATTTTAATTTTTCTACTAATACCATTCAAAAGTTTACGCATTACTCTATCCTGTTTCCGCAATCTAATATGCAATTTTCCAAAACAGGAAATTATATGGCTTTTGTTTATCAGGATAACGACAAAGAAAAAATTGTCATCACCAAACGTTTTATGATCTATGAAAACAAGGTGACAGTTGTTGCAAATGTAAGACAGGCAATTGGTAATGACGAACAATATGAAAAGCAGCACATCGATTTTAACCTGATAAACAGCCAGTATGAATTAACCAATCCGTTTACTGATCTTCATGTAATTATTACTCAAAATAACCGTTGGGATAATTCAGTAAATAATATCAAACCAACATTTGTGGAACCACGTCAGTTAACTTATTCATTGGATGATAAATCGACCTTTAATGGAGGTAATGAATTCAGGTTTTTTGACACACGCTCTTTAAGAACCTATACCGAACGCGTGGCAAATATCACCCGGGATAGTTCATTCACCTACCATATTGAATTAAAAACCGATGAACTTAAAACCTTTAAGAATTATAGTTTTTTTAATGATTTGAATGGTGGATTCTTAATTAAGAATCGCGATATGATAGGAAATCCTGATGTTGAATCGGATTATGCCTGGGTACATTTTTTTCTGCCTTATGATAATGCGCAGAGTGAAGGTAATTTTTATGTATTGGGAAAGTTAACAGAATGGCGATTGAACAAATCTAATCGAATGACCTATAATTATAAAAAGATGGGGTATGAATGTGATCTATATATTAAACAGGGATATTATAATTATACCTATGTTTATTTAAAAGATGATAAAAAAGGTGGAGATGAAACATTAAGTGAAGGCAATCACTGGGAAACCGAAAATGATTATACCATCTATGTCTATCATCGTCAGCGAGGAACTTATTATGATCAGTTAGTGGCCATCAAGCGATTTAATTCGTTGAGAAAATAATATGAGTACTTATAGGAAACTATATAGAATTCTTCCTACTAAAAAGTAAATAGAGATTCCAATAATATCATTTAGAGTAGTTACGAATGGACCTGTTGCTAAAGCAGGATTGATTTTAAAACGGTTCATCATTAATGGCACAAAAGTTCCTAAAAATGATGCACATAATATAACTGTTAATAAAGCAACACTTACAGTTCCTGCCAAAGCCCAGGATTCACTGATTAGCAAATTATAACCTAAGATCAATGTTGAACAAATTAATCCGTTGATTAAACCAACACTTAATTCCTTTAATAGTTTAGGGGTAATTTTATCAGCAATGAGTGTATTATTTGCTAAACCCTGAACAATAATTGCAGAGGATTGTACGCCAACATTTCCGCCAGTTGCGCCTATAAGCGGAATAAAAAAAGCCATTTCCGGACGAATTAAAATCTGATCTTCATAACTCCCGATGATTCTCGAACCAACAATTCCTCCACACATGCCAACAAGCAACCAGGGAATGCGTGCCCTGGATAATTTCCATAATCCATCATTACTATCAACGTCATCGGTAATACCACTCATGAGCTGAATGTCTTTTTCAGCTTCTTCGCGCATTACATCAACAACATCATCAATCGTAATTCTTCCAACCAATCTTCCTAATTGATCTATAACAGGTAAAACAACGAGATCATATTTTTCAATAAGATCAGCCACTTCTTCACTTGGGGCAGAGGTTTTTACAGAGATAATATCTGCATCATAAATTTCCTCAACCAGTGCAAGAGGATGAGAGATGATTAGCTTTTTCAATGAAAGCATCCCGATCAGTTTTTCATTGTCATCAACCACATAAACTGCATACAATGTATCCACGCTTTCTGTTTGTCTTCTGATCTCATCTATACAGGCGCCTACAGTTTCATGAGCATACACACTCACTAACTCTTTAGCCATTAATGAACCGGCAGTACCTTCTTCAAAACTCATCAGGTCGGCAATATCGCTGGCCTGCTCAATATCTTCAATATGTGATAAAACTTCTTCCTGAATGTCTGCGGGCAACTCGTTAATAACGTCAGCCGCATCATCCGAATCCATATTATCTAACTGCTCTGCAATTTCTTTGGTAGAGAAAGTCGCTAATAGATTTTCACGTTTTTCATCCTCCATTTCCAATAAAACGTCGGATGAAATATCTTCATCAATCTGATCATATAAGTAAATGGATTCTTCTAAGTATAATTGATTTAATATTAAGGCAATATCAACCGCATACAACTCTTTAAGTTGTTCTTTAATATATGCCTCGTTCTTTTCAGCGATGGCATTTTTTAAATCGTCTATGAATTCAGAGCTAAGCTCAAACCGCATACCTTAATTTTTTACGTGGCTAAAGTAAGGTTTTTATGTTTGAATATACTTATGCTTTGCTAAACTTTTGTTTAAGGATCGCGTTAAGGAAAATAACAGAAAGAATGATACAAAAGCCGATGTAAAATGTAAGCGAAAGGTCTTTGTTTTCATGAAATAATATTCCGGCTAAAATAATCCCATAAACACCTTCCAGATTAACTGTCAGGTTTATCGTATAAGGAGATAAATGCTTCATCAGGTTCACACTGGCGATGAAAGGATAAACGGTACATACCCCTGCTAATATGGTTATCAGTAAAATGTCCTGGTTGTTAATAGAGAAAAATGACGTAGTGAAGCTACCGTTAAACAAAAGAAAAATACTTAATCCCACCAAGGCAGCTGATAATTCAATAAAGGACAAAACAGGTGAAGTAATTTTTTCTTTCTCATCCTGGATCAATACCCCATTTAATACACTAAAAACTGATGCTGTTAAAGCTGCCAATATCCCCAATAAAATTCCTAAACCATATTTTATTTCTACAGAAAAAATAAGACAAATGGCGGCGATAATTATTAAACCAATTACTAATTCATACCAAATGAACTTACGTTTATAAATTAAAGGTTCGGAAATAGCTGTAAATAATGTGCCGGTACTAAATGCTGCCATCGTTACTGAGACGTTGGAGACTTTAATTGCTCCGTAAAAACATAGCCAGTGAACGCATATGATTAAACCAACTCCACTTAATTGCAATAATTTTTTAAATGAAACCAGTAAATTAGCTTTTATATAAACTAAGTAAAAAGTCATTAAAAAAAGTGTAATGGCAATTCGGAACCAAACAAGTTGTAATGCATCTGCGCTAATTCCTTTACCAAGTATTGGAGACCAACCCCATATAAATACAATGAAGTGTAATAAGAAATGATGTTTATTAATATTTTTAAGCACGCGTAAATGTAAGGTTTTGATCATTCATTAATGAAACATCATAAAAAAAACCTTGCCAAATGACAAGGTTTTTTTGTTGGAATAAAACAGATTGAGGAATTGTTACTGAATGACAACTTTATCCTCGTATATTATTTTATCCCCTTTTCTGATAACCATCAGGTATACACCGGCGCTTAGATTATTGACGTCAATGACGGATTCACCATAATTAATTTCAGCGCGTTTTTGCTCTGCGCCCAGGTAGTCATACATGATGGTGGTAAATGAGTTATCAAGTTCTTTACCAAAAGGCTTCATAGAAATAACAAACGAATTTTTTGCAGGGTTTGGATAAACGCTGCACTGAAAACAATTGTCCATGTTTATTTCAACTCCAATGATGTTGGATTGGATTTGTTCCCCGGATCCGTTCACCTTAGTGATTCGGTAATACGAATTCCCATGCGCACTTTTTGAAAGTCCATCTTTATAAGAATAGTCATTAGCCTGTTGCGCATCAATCTTTGCAATTGTTTCAAAATGACTTGAGTCAGCGCCTTTTTCAACTAGGAAGTAGACGCTATCCGTTCTGTCAGGAGCTGGCCAGTTAAGCATAACATTGCTTTCTGAGATTTGTCCGTCAAGCACGATAGGTTCAGTACCACCACTTTCCCTTGCTATATAATTATTTTTTAATCTTGTGATGAAGACGTCTGTTCTTGAATAAGCTGAAAGATAAGTGCTTCCAAAGGATGCGCCGTTTAACATGGCGCCAGTTGCGTACACATTACCGTTAGGTTGCGCACAGACAGCGATACCGGATTCGTAGCCAAGGTCTTCGGGAGTATCCGCACCGCCCCCGGCCACAGTGGTCCATAAAAACTCGCCACTGTTATTTAAACAGGATATAAAGATATCCGCATTATCGGCTGCAGTCTTTGTAGTCGATCCGAAGGTCGCAGTTCCTCCATATTGCCCGGTCAGGTAAATATAATTACCGTCGGTACCAATACCTCTGGCGAGATCGTTTCCAGATCCTCCTGCTTTTTTGGCCCAATAGGCATAACCGTTGACATCATAGGATACTACAAATACATCAGCGTTACCAGTTGTGTATAAGTTAGTACTTCCGAAATTTATAGAGGAATTAAATTGTCCTGTCATGAGGATTCTGTTATTATTGTCTCTTGTAAGCCCCCAGGCAACGTCGTCATATTTTCCTCCCACTGATTTTGCCCATACCAACGCTCCGTTGGTGGTATATTTAGCTATGTAACCATTTACATATCCATCGGGTGTATATAAGGTTTGGCCGCTAAATACAGCACCGTTTGCGTGCATACCACAGATATACACATTTCCCTCGGCGTCACATTTAATGTCTTTGGCTTCATCTCTTCCGGTTCCGCCTGCTTTTTTCGCCCAAAGCCAGTTTCCGTTCGGGTCCAATTTAGCAATGAATATTTCATAATTACCACTGCTGTAAAGGGTAGTGTTTCCTATCACAGTACTGCCTTTAAAATACCCGCAGATAAAAACGTTTCCATACTGGTCGCTTGTAACACCCAACGCCTTTTCTCCATTCCAGGAACCGGCACTTTTTGCCCAGATAATATTTCCATTAAAGTCATACTTGGCAACGAAAATGTCATTATCCCCTTTTGGATAAAGCGTTATGGTTGAACCGATAAATTTTACTGGATTACCGGAACCTTCGATCTCGCCGGCGATATAAACATAAGAGTTGTCGGCTGCTAAACAGTGTGCGTAGTCTCCCGTGTGCCCTCCCCCTGTTCTGATCCAGCTCATATTTCCGGACGGATCATATTTCGCCAGAAAAATATCGTGGTTACCCTGGCAGGGAAGAGTCACATTGTTAAAAACTGCGTTCATTTCATATTTACCTGCCACATAAACATTTCCTGCTGGATCATTGGCAATGCCGTTGCCATAATCATAAGCCCATGAGCCTCCTTTTTTGGCCCAATTGTAGGTTTGGCTTGTTAAATTAATAAACCCAAGGCTTATTAAAATAGTAATTACTAAATTTTTCATAATATCTTGTTTTAAGTGATTAGTCTTTTTTTCGCCTTCACGTTTTCTGAAGTGTAGAACTATTAATTACAAAGGTAGATTAGTGAACCTCGGAAATAGTGGTATTTTCGTTGAACGCAATTTTTGATTTCCCGAAATGGAAAAAAGCTATGTCAGAAATTCATTTGCGATCAATTTCTTTTTTTTAGATCATGTTTGAGCGACTTTTAAATAATCTTTGGCTTGCGGTTATTAATAAATACAAGTATTTTCATTTTAATTTAATAATTATTTGGAAGTTTGAAAATTTTTAGCTTAAATTTGTCGCAGAATTAGTTACCTCTTATGTGTGTAATTAATTTATTAAGAAGTGGCGAGAGAATAGGCTCATTGACCCACTGGCAACCAACTAAAAGTCGCGATAAAACGTGATTGGAAAACAGGTGCCAACTCCTACTCCGATGAAAAGCGGAGAAAAATAAATTAAAAACAAAAAAAATGAAACACACAAACTCAAAGAAGATCCAAAACAAACAAAATAACCAGGGAGTTATTTTTAATTCTGTTAATCCATTTTTCATGATGGCTTATATGTGTTGCTGCTGCAACATGTGTTAAGCTGAATTTTACGTTAATTTTTTAACGGATAAAATCTCTTTTCCGGAAACATGTTATATGTTCTTATCCGGAGTATTACCAAAACTGAATTTTGATTTAACAAGCATTTTAAAAATAATTATCATGAGCAATTATAAATATACAGGAACAAAAATTTCAAAATCAATTAACCTCATCGGTGAAAAAGACTTTCGTACTTACCTGCAATTGCAGGCGGAATATGGCTTTTCTCAAAGAGGTGGCGTACAATTTCCATTTGCTGGACACAAGCACGCCAAACGTTTAATAAGTGATGTGAATATTCTTACATCCAAAGAAAATAAACAATTAATTTTTTCAGAATCAATTTTCAATAATTAATTTGTCAGGAGAGAGCAGTGAAACGTTTTTTAAGTTTTCGTTTTATTGCTCTCATAAGTCAAAAATAGTTAACCATAACATTAAAAAGATTGCCTAAATAAACTATAAGTTTGTGTAGTTTAATAAAAGAAAGATAACATGAGTCATAAAATATTTTCATATAATAAAAGGTTTCAATTAGAGAGTGGATTATCATTACCTACTTTAGAAATTGCTTATCATACCTATGGAAAGCTGAATGCTGATAAAAGTAATGTGATCTGGGTGTCGCATGCCTTAACGGCAAGTAGTGATGTTTTTGAATGGTGGAAAGGATTGTTTGGAGAGAACGATCTTTATAACCCAAATGATTATTTTATTATATGTGCCAATAATTTAGGCTCTTGTTATGGAACCTCCGGACCCTTATCCATTAACCCGGACACCAATGCACCATGGTACAGTTATTTTCCGCAAATCACAATCAGGGATATGGCTAATACTCTGCAAGTATTAAAAGAATATTTTGGCATAAAAAAAATTCATACCCTCATTGGAGGCTCCCAGGGTGGGCAGATAGCTCAGGAGTGGGTATTGCAAAGTCCTGAAGTTACAGAAAATTTAATTTTAATTGCTACAAATGCACAGCACTCTCCCTGGGGAATAGCTTTTAATGAATCACAACGTTTGGCTATTAAAGCCGATCGGACTTATTTTTCAAATACGGAGAATGGCGGAGAAAAAGGATTACAGGCAGCACGTAGTATTGCTCTTTTGAGTTATAGAAATTATAATGCTTATAACTCTACGCAAAAAAATACTGAAGCTAATAATTTCAATAATCATGCTGCATCGTCCTATCAACGTTACCAGGGCGAAAAATTAGTGAAGCGTTTTAATGCCTATTCTTATGTACGTTTATCTGAGGCCATGGATACGCATGGCGTAGCAAGGGAACGCGCTTATAGTCTTGAAACAGTATTAAACGGGATCATTGTACCCACACTCGTGATTGGTGTTGCTTCAGACGTATTATTTCCCGTAAACGAACAAAAATTATTAGCCAGGTATATCAAAAATGCTGTCTACAATGAAATCGATTCTTTTTACGGACACGATGGTTTTTTAATCGAAACCTCTGAATTAACACGACAGATCAAACAGTTTTATCAAGCAAAAAATATAGAACAATTGAACCTCACAGGAACATAGAAAATAATAAGGAACAGATATTTAAAGTTTTATAAAGAGTATATTTTGTAGCGAAGATTCTTTTACTTACTACTTAAAAAATACAGACTATGCGCCTATGTAATTAAAAATAAAATTAAAAATCTCCGTAATCAGCGAGATCCGCGGGAAGTAAAACAAACTTTAAAAGTAAACAACAATGAGCAAGAAATTAAAAATTGGATTATTCGGATTTGGGTGCGTAGGGCAGGGCCTTTACCACGTATTAAATAAAAGCACTGGTTTTAAGGCTGACATCGTAAAAATTGCGGTGAAAGATAAAAACAAAACACGCATAGTGCCATTAGATTTAATTACCTATGATAAATGGGACATTTTAAACGATCCCGAAATTGATGTGGTAGTGGAACTGATTGATGATGCCGAGGAAGCATTTCATATTGTTAGTGAAGCGCTTAAAAAAAAGAAACATGTAGTTACAGCTAATAAAAAATTATTGGCAACTCATTTAAAAGAGCTTTACGATTTGCAACAGGAACACAATGTTTCTTTGTTATACGAAGCTTCCGCCTGTGGCAGTATACCTATTATCCGCAGCCTGGAAGAGTATTTTGACAATGAAGGATTGGAAAAAGTTTCGGGAGTATTTAATGGTACTACAAATTACATTTTAACAAAAACTATTAAAGAAGGAATATCATATGAAAGTGCATTAAAACAGGCACAGGATAAAGGATTTGCTGAAACCGACCCAACAAATGATGTGGAAGGATTTGACCCTAAATTTAAAGCGGTGATTATAGCCCTGCATGCTTTTGGTTTAATCATTAATCCGGAGGATATTTTAAATATTGGTATCACCACTTTAGACGAACATGATATAAAGTATGCTCGTGAGAAAGGGTACAAAATAAAATTAACACCGATTATCCGACGATTAGAAAATAATAAAGTTAGTGTACTTGTGACACCACGTTTCATTAGAGATTCGGATAATCTCTATAATGTAGACGATGAATTTAATGGGGTGATTGTTGAAGGTCAGTTTTCGGGTGAACAATTTCTTCAGGGGCGTGGGGCTGGAAGCTTTCCTACCGGATCAGCAGTATTATCCGATATTTCTGCTTTATCACACGGATACCGCTATGAATTTAAAAAATATTTGCAAAAGAACGCGCCTGAATTCACAAATGATGCTGTAGTGAATGTGTATTTAAGGTACAATCATCCCGAAGATCTTCAACATATTTTGTTTGATGAGATAAGCGAAAAATATAACGGTAGTGATTACCATTATGTCATTGGAAAGATCAATTTAAAAACCCTTTCCGCACAACGCGATTATATTTTAAAACATAAATTATTTATTTCATTAGTGAATGATAGCATAAGCTTACCCGGAACTTCAAATGTAACTCAAAAGAGTGTTGAGTTAGAACTTGCTAATCAGGATGCAACGATCATCTAAAATTTATAAAGATGAAAATTTGTTATATTTGAAATAAAACACTTCATGCGTATTCATTTAAAGAGAAAGGATTCTGATTTCAATTTTGAAGCATCCAACAGCGATGGTAATACTTTGTCTATTGATGGATCTCAGGCTATTGGCGGACATAACAAAGGTCTCCGTCCTATGCAATTATTACTGGCAGCCATTGGCGGTTGTAGCGCCATAGATATTGTTTCAATTTTACGAAAGCAAAAGCAGGAAGTTGAATCTTTTGAAATTGAAGTGGATGGTGAGCGTGATGAGTCAGGTGTACAAGAATACTCTTTATTTAAAACTATCGAAATTCATTTTATTTTAAGAGGCACTATTAATAAAGAGAAAGCCGAACGTGCCGTGAAATTATCTATGGAAAAATATTGTTCGGTAACCAAAACATTGGAGCCTACGGCAAAAATAACTTATAAAGTATCGTTGAATTAGTTAGCTATTAGGGAGGATTATTTTATCCCGATTACACACAATGTGAAAGAAAGTCAAATAAATTTAGATCAAAGATTTTGTCAGGTCGAGCGCTGTGCCCGACCACTGGTGGGAAGTCGAGAACATTATTATAAAGAAATGAAAAACAAACAATTTGAAACTCAGGCCATACGCGCCCAAATGGAGCGATCAGAATACAACGAGCATTCTTCTCCTTTGTTCTTAACTTCCAGTTTTATTTTTGATTCTGCGGAAGATATGCGTGCCGCTTTTAATGATGAGTCGGACGATTACATCTACTCTCGTTATATGAATCCAAACACAGATGAATTTATTAATAAAGTGTGTTTACTGGAAGGCGCTGAATCCGGATTTGCAGCAGCTTCCGGAATGGCCGCTATTTATACCACTTTTATGGCACTGTTAAAAGCAGGTGATCATGTTATTTCCTGTTCTTCGGTATTTGGTGCAACTCATGCGGTTTTTACAAAATATTTTCCAAAATGGAACATGAGTCATTCTTATTTTCATACTAATAATGTAAGAGAAATTGAAAAACTTATTAAACCTGAAACAAAATTTATTTATCTTGAAACACCAACCAATCCTGCAATTGAACTGATCGATCTGGAATTGGTTTCTTTCATTGCAAAAAAACATAATCTGTTGTTGATCGTGGATAATTGCTTTGCTACTCCTTATTTACAGCAACCCATAAAATATGGCGCTGATCTAGTCATTCACTCTGCTACCAAATACATGGATGGACAAGGGCGAGTGCTTGGTGGAGTAGTTGTGGGGAAAAAGGAATTGGTAAAAGAGATTTATTTATTTGGGCGCTTAACCGGTCCGTCCATGAGTCCGTTTAATGCCTGGGTTTTAAGTAAAAGTTTAGAAACCCTTGCCTTGCGCATGGACCGGCATTGCGAAAATGCTTTATACATAGCCCAACGTTTGGAAGGTCATGAAACATTGGAAAATGTTTCCTATCCTTTTTTAGAGTCCCACCCAAGCCATGCCATTGCCAAAAAACAAATGAAAGCCGGCGGTGGTATTCTAACAGTTACAGTTAAAGGTGGATATGAGCCTGCTAAGAAGTTTTTAGATAAATTACAACTATTAAAAATTTCTCCTAACTTAGGTGATGCGAGAAGTATTGTGACTCACCCTGCTTCAAGCACACATTGTAAATTAAGTGAAACTGAAAGAATCAGTGTGGGAATTACACAGGGATTGATTCGTGTATCCGTTGGATTAGAAAATAAAGATGATATTTTAGATGATTTATTACAAGCACTAAATGAGTAAGTCAATGGATTATTTAGACGAATTAGAATCGGAAGCCATTTATATATTGAGAGAGGTGGTAGGGCAATTTGAAAAACCTGCACTTTTGTTCAGTGGCGGTAAAGATAGTATCTGCTTAGTGTACCTGGCATTAAAAGCTTTTCGTCCTGGCAAGTTTCCGTTTCCATTAGTTCATATAGATACGGGCCATAATTTTCCTGAAACATTAAACTTTCGTGATGAGCTGGTAAAGCAGATAGATGAGAAATTAATCATACGTTGTGTTACAGATACTATCCATAAAAAAAATTTGCAGGATCCGCGAGGGAAATTCCCGACAAGGAATGCACTTCAGACATTTACTTTATTGGATGTGATCAAAGAATTTGAATTTGATGCCTGTATTGGTGGGGCGCGTAGGGATGAAGAAAAGGCGCGGGCCAAAGAAAGGATTTTTTCTGTAAGAGATGAATTCGGTAAATGGGATCCGAACATGCAGAGACCCGAATTATGGAACGTGTTTAATGGAAAAATAAACAAAGGAGAGAATATACGTGTATTTCCAATCAGTAATTGGACAGAACTAGATGTCTGGAATTACATTAAACGTGAAAACATAAAACTACCTTCCATTTATTTTGCACATACACGTGAATGTATCTTAACAGAAACAGGACAGTTAATGAATACCAATGAGTTTGTGATGAGAGAAGACAAAGACATTCTTGTTAATAAAAAAGTGAGATACCGTACTGTTGGAGATATGACCTGTACGTCTGCTATTGAAAGTGAGGCATGTACAGTAGAAGCGATTATTAAAGAATTAACAGAAACCAAAATAAGTGAACGTGGCGCGACGAGGATGGATGACCGGGTAAGTGAAGCGGCCATGGAAGACAGAAAAAAAATAGGCTATTTCTAGAGGAATTTATTGTCACTTCGAGTAATTTTGCTTGTCTCGTGCAAATTGTATTGAGAAGTGAATAAAAAACATATCGATCAAAATTACGAGAAACAGAATTTTATACTCGATGTGACAGTGAAAATATAGACGAAAAAAATATTATGGAACAAGTACAACTCTTACGTTTTTTCACTGCGGGAAATGTTGATGACGGTAAAAGCACTCTCATCGGGCGTTTGTTGTATGATAGCCATGCGATCTCAACAGATGTTATTGACACCCTGAGCCGTCAGAGCAAAATCAAAGGAGGTAATACTGAAATTGATCTGGCATTATTAACGGATGGATTGAGATCAGAACGCGAACAGGGTATTACTATTGATGTTGCTTATAAATATTTCATTACGGATAAAAGAAAATTTATTGTGGCTGATACCCCCGGACATTTACAATACACCCGTAATATGTTTACCGGGGCATCGAACGCAGATCTTGCGATTATATTGGTAGATGCGCGAAACGGTTTGACAGACCAAACCAAACGACATTCTATTATTTCATCTTTATTGAGAATACCCCATCTTGTAGTATGCATTAATAAAATGGACCTGGTGGAATATTCAAAAGAAAAATTTGGAGAGATTGAAAGGAATTTCAGGGTTTTTGCAAAACAATTAAACCTGGAAAATATTTCTTTTATCCCTGTAAGTGCATTGACTGGGGAGAATGTTGTTGCACGGTCTGAAAAAATGAATTGGTATAATGGCAAACCTTTATTTGAAGTTTTGGAGACTATCAAATTATCAGAACAGGAAAATGATGCTCCCCGTTTCCAGGTACAGTATGTTATTCGCCCCCAAGCAAAGGAGTTTCATCATTACATTGGGTATGCGGGAAAAGTACTCAGCGGTACTTATAAAAAAGGACAAGAGGTTGTGGTTTTTCCATCCGGCATGAAATCTACAATTGAACGGATTGAAAGAGATGGTAAGGAAATTGAAACGGCAGTTACAGGCTGGCCGGTTATTTTTCATTTAAAAGATAAACTGAATGTTAATCGTGGAAATTCCATTGTTGCCACACAGAATTTGCCTGAATCAGAAAAAAAAATTTCAGCAACAATCTGCTGGATGGATCATACGCCTTTTGCGCGGGGACAAAAATTTATACTACAACATAATTCTTTTATTACGAAAGCTGTTATTAGGGAGATCGTTTGTATGATGGATATTCATACGTTTACGCCATTGGAAAGTGAGGGAATAAAATTAAATGATATTTGTAAAGTCATTATCGAGACTGCTGAAGTAGTAAGTTACGATTCTTATAAGAATAACCGTAAAACCGGTTCCTTTATCTTAGTCAATGAAGATACTAATAATACAGTTGCTGCAGGAACCATTGATTAATCACTCTCTACTTGAAATTCCATCTGCCCTTTTTGAAAAAGGGGCCTATGCTGTTAGCTTATCTTCAGATAAAACTTTCATATAGAGCAATTGGTAGTTCAGGATATAAGCGATACTTACATTACATGATATTTTTTTCTAGAATTAAAATCAGGTCAATAATTCCGATTATAGTTAAAACATAAAAAGGCGCACGAAATTAATAGTCCTGCCTAATTGGAGAAATGCGTTTTAATGGAAAAAATTCTTTTGTCTTGGCGATAAGTCATTCGGTAAATGTTTGTATTTCTGTAATATTATTAGTGGAATTGTGTAAGTAGCAGAATAATTCCTTTTTTTATTTTTGTTACAACATCGATCATTCTATGAATATAAAAATGAAAATCCTCTATGGAAATTTATTAGTGGCTGCATTAATTTTAACTTCCTCTTGCCGTAAAGATTTTAAGTGTACCTGTTCAAAAATTTATAAGGATAGGGTAGGTGCCAATGTCAGAGATTATTCTGTTAAAACATACCGTGATTCGAGAAGTGGGGCTGAAGAAAAATGTAATGCAAATACTGATTCTGGCAGTGATGATACAGGAAATTATAGTTTAAATTGTCAGATTGAATGTTAGTTCAATTAATATTGATTAAAAATTATTTATAACACATCATGAAAAAAATTATTTTAGTTGCCTTAGTTATAATAACAATTTCTCTTTTGAGTTCATGTAAAAAAGAATACGTGTGTAAATGTTCAAAGACTTATAGTAGTAGTTCGGGTACTACAACTATTGATTATTCACAATATACATTTAAAGATACCCGTACAAGAGCGGAGAGTCGCTGTAATGAACAAGCCGGTAGCGGAACCGATCTGTTTGGTGATTACAGTATCAATTGCCAAATTCAATAGAAGAAGTTTTTTAATTCAAAACCTTTTATAATGTTGGAAGGTTTTGAATTAATGGTATAAAATGATCGTGTTTTATTGAAATTAAGTAGCCGGTAATAATTTAGCTCTGCATTCTCCAAAACCAATACGCACTTTATCATTCTGGCAATAACCTCTTAAGATAACTGTATCATTATCGTTGATGAATTTCCGTTCACTTCCGTCAATTAATTTTAACGGTTTTGTTCCTTTCCAGCTTAGTTCCATCATGCTTCCGTATTCTGAAGGCTGAGGCCCACTAATAGTGCCACTTCCCATCATATCCCCCACATTGATATTGCACCCATTGATCGTATGATGCGCTAATTGCTGTTCCATGGTCCAGTACATGTATTTATAATTAGAGTTACACACAATAGTTTCCGAACTGTTCTCAGGTTGAATGGCAACTTCCAATTTTATATCAACGTTTTTATTTCCTTTATATTCCAGGTAAGGAAAAACTTTAGGGTCTTGCACATAACCTTCCGTTCTGAACGGTTCCAACGCATCTATTGTCACTATCCACGGAGAAATTGTTGACGCGAAATTCTTTGATAAAAAAGGCCCTAATGGAACATATTCCCAGGTTTGGATATCGCGGGCACTCCAATCGTTAAATAATACCATTCCAAAAATATAATCATCTGCTTGTTCCGTGCTGATGCTTTCTCCAGACTTAGTAGCCTTACCAATAATGTAAGCGGTTTCTAATTCAAAATCCAATAATTTACATGCGCCAAAATTTGGCACCTCTGCATCTGCCGGTTTCATTTGTCCTTTCGGTCTGTGGAAATCAGTTCCGCTCACCATAATACTACTCGCTCTTCCGTGATAACCAACAGGTATATATTTCCAGTTGGGCATTAATGCATTTTTTGGATCCCTGATCATGGTGCCGATATTAGTAGCGTGATCAATACTGCTATAAAAATCAGTATAGTCTCCAACTTTAACCGGTAACAATAACTGAACAGATGTTTGTGGTTTAAAAATAGAATCAAACACTTGGTTATCCTGAAGTTCTTCATTGTTACTGTCTAGTAATTCAGATAGACGATCCCTCAGGGCACGGGTAGTTTCTTTGCCTGATTCAATGAAATCATTTAAATGAGGTTTGTTGAATAATTCTTTATCAATAGAAAGATCAGTTAAAAAACCGTTATTGGCTAATTCATAAAGATCGATAATATAAGAGCCAATGGCTGAACACACATGGTTTTTAACCGATTCATCCGAATAAACTCCAAAAGGTAAATTCTGAATGGGGAAGTCGGAATTTGAATCAACGTTTATCCAGGAAGTAAGAGCGGGATTATTGGCTTTTATGATCATAATATGTTAGTTAAAAAAAGAAAAATGAATACGTTTTAAATTAATTAGTTTTTACTTTTAGCAAAGTATAAGATCAGTAAAGTTATACATTTATAAGCATGCAATTTAAGAAACTTATTTTTCTTTTTTTACTTCTGAATTCTTTTTGCTTCCTGGCGCAAACTCCCAATGATTTTGCTTTTGTATTAAGCGAAAGGGCTGTAAATAAAGTGTTTGGTGCAATTGGTGAAATCAATGGGAAAAGTGCTTATGAAGTATTGGGGATCATTGACGGGCATTATAAATGGAAAGCGATAAATCCAAAAATCAGTTTTAAGCCGGATAGCAGTGATTTTACATGTGAAGTGAAGGTTGAAGTAGGGCCTTTTGGATATAAATCAAACGTATTAGGTCATGTGAAGATTGGTTATGATAATAAGATCAACCAGATCTCTATTAAAATTACGGATGCTGTTTTTGAACTTTACACCATGGTATTGAAGAAAAAAATCCATATCAAGGAT
>JANPOX010000280.1:0-13426 GCA_031428235.1 Bacteroidia bacterium
AGGCAAATCGTGCATCACCTTGCCGATTCGCATATGAATATGTGGATTCGTTTTAAACATACACTCACAGCAGATAATTTTATTATCCAGCCTTATGATCAAAATGCATGGGCAAAAATGGAAGATTATAAAACCGCTCCATTGGAAAGTTCTTTGATCATATTTGAAGGCATTCAACAACGATTTTCGGCATTATTAAAAACAATGAGTGAAGATGATTTTAAACGAACTTACACTCATCCTGAGTACAACAAACAATTTACATTATCTGAAGCAACTCAATTATACGCCTGGCATGGCATGCATCATGTGGCGCAAATAGAAGGGATTTTTAAATAGTGAATGGTAATAAATAAAAAAGCTACTTAATCTGGGATTAAGTAGCTTTTTTATATGTAAAAAAACAATTTTACTTTAAGAATGTATCTATTGAAAAGATATTTGCGACCGGAATGTGCTCTATTAAACTAGTCAGTTGACTTTCGTCCGTTGCCAGGATTTCAGTTGCGGGAATAAATTTAATTCTTCCTTCAAACTCACCAATAATAATGGTTCCATACTTCCTGATTCCGTTTGTTAAAATAATCATAGCTTGTGTCGTGTTCATATTTCCTCCTTTTTGTATAGTGAAAACAAACATAATGCCACAATGAAACTTTATTGTTATGCCAATCTTATCAATCTGTGAAATAAGTAGTTATGGTAAATTATTGCGGCTGAAATCTAATTTAATTAAAACAAAAAGCCCTCTCTGAAAATACAGAAAGGGCTTAAATTCATTAAATAAAACTATTACATATGAGAATCTAACTTCCCGGCTAATACATTTTTAGCGGCAACGCCAACATGTTTCTCAACTACTTCGCCGTTTTTAAAGAATAATATTGTCGGTATATTTCTAATACCGTATTTCGCAGAAATACCTGAGTTACTATCCACATTCACTTTTCCAACTACAGCTTTTCCTGCATAATCAGCTGAAAGCTCTTCTACTACAGGGCCAACCATGCGGCACGGGCCACACCATTCTGCCCAAAAATCAACTAATACGGGTTTGTCTGATTTTAATACTAACTCTTCAAAGTTCGCGTCTGTTATTTCTAATGCCATTTTATTTGTTTTTAAGGTTTATGATTTCGGATTACTAATTTAGGTTTGTTAGCCAGATTAATCAAACATTAATCCAAATAGTTTTCCATGCCTTTTTGACATTTATTTTAATATCGTCACGTGGCCTATCATATTATGGTGTTGTCTCAAAACATCTACTACATCCGCTTTCCAAACATATACATCCTGTTTTGAAGATTCGGCACCACCTTTTCCATTAACACTGCCATCCCAACCTTTATTAATGTCATCACTTTCAAAAATCAGCTTTCCCCAACGGTCAAACACTTGCAATTTAAACTGGGCTATACCGACTCCTTCCGCTTTAAAACCATCATTTAAACCATCACTATTGGGAGTAAAGGCATTTGGAATATAAATGGTGTATGCAGGTTTAATGATCACAACTTTAATGATCGAATCGTTGCACCCATATGAATTGCTTACCATTTGCATAATGGCTACAGTCTTAGCATCCATCGTATTAAATGTATGACTAAAATTTGCTGCATTTATTACAGTACCATCATTAAAAATATAGGTTATGGATGTCGCGCCTATGGATCTGTCTTCCACTTCAATCAATGGCATTGTTATTTCCACTTCAGTAGGGGTAATATTAAAATCAGCAATTGGGTTTGTATAAACCTTAACAAGGTTAGGAAGAGAAGAGCTACTGATGCAGCCACTATCCGACACTACCTTTAAAGTCACATTGTAATTACCTGTGCTATAACAGTGTGTTGGATTTTGCGAGTAATCAGGTGAACTGTTATCTCCGAAGATCCATTGGTTTGTAACAATATTTCCGCTGCCAATAGTAGAATTATTAATAAAGTTTACACACAACAACGGACAGCCAATATTATTTTGTGCAGCAAATACCGCAGATGGTGTAGCATTTACATAAACAGATTTAATCATCGTGTTCAAACACCCATATTGCGTTTGCACTTCAAGTTTCACACCATAGTTACCAACTTGCGTGTAAATATATTGTGGAGTCTGTTGATTATTATCTATTAAATTATCACCATTAAAATCCCAGGCATAGGAAGTAATCGCTCCATCGATACTCGTTGACATATTATTAAACTGGGTGCTTGCAGGCATACAAGTTGAAGGCGCAGAGAACATTGCAACCGGATTAAAATGAACAGTAACGGGCTTTAAATTTTGGTTAGAACAATTATTATTTGAGATAGCAACTAACATACTATGCACTGTTCCAGCTGACGGATAGATATGACTTGGATTTGCAGTTGAGTCATCAAATGTTCCATTATTCTCAAAATCCCAACGGTATTTTATAATTGTTCCATTAGCAATACTGCTTTGATTCGTAAACTGTGTGGCCTGGTTTAAACATGTTGTTGTTGACTGAAAATTTACATTAGGTTTTGGATGAACAGTTGCCATATGTGAAAACGAGTTCACACAATTATAATTACTGGTTGCTGTTAAAGTAACATTAAAGTTACCAGGATTTGCATACATATGTGATGGGCTAAATCCTAAGATGGAAGTGTTATCTCCAAAAGTCCAACTGTAATTTAATATTTGTCCGTTTGAAATAATAGTTTGATTAGTAAAAGAAACCGGTTGTCCTTCACACACAGCTATTGAACTGAACTGAACTACCGGTTGAGGATATACCGTCACCACTGCGGTGTAGGTAGAGGAACAATTGGAATTAGAGATCGCCATTAATTGCGTGGTGTAAGTTCCTGAAGAATTAAATAAATTATTGGTATTCTGATTTGTATTATCAGGTGTGCCATCTAAAGTAAAATCCCAAATATAATTTGAAATAGTACCGCTTGCAATGGTCGAGTTATTTATGTAATTGATGGAATATCCTATACACACGTTTGTTGCGGTAAAAGAAACATTTGGTAAAGGATTTACTGTGACCTGCTGCGTAATACTATTACTACAATTTGAATTTGTGGTAACCAATAAAGTAACATTATAGGTACCTGCGTTTGCATACTGATGTGTTGGCTGATTTTGAATTGACTGGTTTCCATCACCAAACTGCCAATTTGTAGTGGTAATGAATCCTCCGGATGCCGAAGAAGAATTAGTAAATGAAGTTGATCCATTTAAGCAAACACTATTAGCAATAAAAGCAGGTGTTGGCAAAGGACTTATTGTTATTGGAATAATAGCCGTATCCTGGCAACCCATATCACTTGATACAATTAATTGAACATTGTAAGTACCTGTATTCAAATAATTATTAGAACCGTTTTGTGCTAAGGAAGTATTTCCATCTCCATAGTTCCAACTGTTACCGGTAATGCTGCCCGTTGAAATATTACTTGTATTAATAAATCCAATGGTATGAGTGCAGGCAGAAGACTGGGTTGTAATAAAATTGGCATTTGGTTTTTCTGAAATAATGATCGTATGAGTTTGCGTAGCAGTACAACCAAAATTACTGGTGATGGTTAAGCTCACCGTATAAGTGCCTGTATTTGCATAAGCATGAACAGGATTTTGAGTAGAAGCTAAAACTCCATCTCCAAAATTCCAGTCCCATTGATTGATCACGCCTTGTTGAATGTTACTAATATCACTAAAAGCAACCGGCGCAAATTCGCATCCGTTAGTAAACGTAAAGTCAGCGCCAGGCTGAGGATTAACAGTTACTAAATTTATGGTTGTATCCGAACATCCGCTTATGGAACCAACTATTAGTGTAACACTATAGGTTCCTGGATTAGTATATATATGAATAGGATCCTTTACTATTGATGTATTCCCATCGCCAAAATTCCAATTATAGGTAGTTAGAGTTCCGGATGACATGCTGGAATTATTATTAAAATTAATAGTTAATCCACAATTGTTATTTGAATTAGCGGTATTAAAATTTGCATTAGGTACAGGATGGTTATGAAGAAAATAATCAAACACCGGGCCCGGACAACCAGTTACCTGAGTAGTTTGAACAGAAAAATTTCCAGGGTTAGTGGACACCACACACTGAGTCGTCTGCCCGTTAACAGATGAACCATTCCATAAATAAGAAGTGTAACCTGATGGCGCGCACATCGTTTGTGTTCCTCCAACACAGATAGTATCATTGATAGCTTGTTGAAGAGTAGTACAACTTCCGTCGAGATATGCATACGCATAATGTCCTCCTAAAGCACAATCATAAGTAGTAAAACGAATGGTTATGTTTTGCCCAATAAAAGCCGTGAGGTCAACGCTTACGTTGGTCCAAGGCTTATAAACTACATTTGCGCAACTTGTTGAATTTAAAAATCCAGAAATGTTTTGACCTGCTGCTACATTATAATAGGTGCAAGGAATCAGGATTCCCGTTGAATCCAACATCTCAATTTCAAATCTTGGTTGATCCGCTAAGGCATGTCCAGGATCTTCAAATACAACAGCATAACGGTAAGTGAAATTAGCATTCGCCGCAGTTACAGCAAATGTTTGTTCCAATCTATCTGCTAAACCACCTGTACCATTGTTTCCAAGCATCACAGAAAAATTTCCACCTTGCGCAACAATTGGAAAACCACCGCAACCATCAACTCCTGTACCCGAAGTAACTAACTGCGCACCTCCAGCGTTTTGACAACAACCTAAAGAGTTATAAAGTGGGTTATAACCATTAGAATTTGTCCATCCATTTAAGTTTCCGGCTTCGAAATCAATATTGGTACACGCTTGTTGAGGAGTTGGATTTTGGCCAGAGATACGTTGAGAAGAAAAATACGTCTGATGAATATAGTCTCGTTGATGAGCATAAATGAATTCTGGTAATTCATTTTCAGACTTGTGGTGAGATGCGTAAAAATCAATCCAATGTTGCTGATCGAAATTCGCTAAACTATCAATCGGAAAGCTGGAATTGCCTTTCTGGGCAAGGGCAGACGCTACGAACAGGGCGGCTAGCGTAACTGCGGTTAGTAATAATTTTTTCATAACAAGTAGGTTTTGAAGTGTTTGTAATTGGTTTCATAAATGGTTTTTATTGTTTTTTAATTGTCATATGGTATAGCCATGTTATCCTAACTTCCACGAGCTCAGTGCATCGCATTTGTGTTGTGCTGGCGGCAACATTACTATTTCATAAATGGTTTTTATTGTTTGTAATCGAATTGATTTTTAATGACCCTCTGTAAACCAATAAATTCGGGGATTTACAGAGATTAGATTATTGTACGATAACTTTCGCTAAAGGTTTTAGTTTATATGCCTTTTTTACCAATTATTATTAATTTTTATATCTTAGCGTAAAAAATAAAATATGGAAGAAACTAATTTTACAAATCAAAATCCACAACCGGGCCAAAACTTAAATCCGATGAGTGGACAAACTCCACTTCCTAATGCAGGAGCGGTTTTAACTTTAGGAATTATATCTATTGCCTTATGCTGGTGCTATGGTATTGTTTCCTTAACCTGCGGCATTATCGCCTTAGTTCTTGCTAATAAATCATTAATACTTTATAAAGAAAACCCAACAATCTATACGTTGTCCTCATACAACAATCTTAAAGCCGGTCATGTTTGTTCTATTATAGGTCTTTGTTTATCAGGACTGATGTTACTTTACGTAATTGTTGTTTTTGCTTTTATCGGTGCTGCTTTTAGCGCAATGCCGTGGGATATGATGGGAAGACACTAGTCAAAACAATTAATTAAAAAATGCCTTTGATTCACTCAAAGGCATTTTTAATTTCTATACAAATGATTAACTGGCTGGAGAAACATTTACTTCCTTGTTTTTTTAAATCGCATTTTGGAATAGAATGCCCTGGTTGCGGTATGCAAAGAAGTTTAATAGCTTTACTGAAAGGTGATGTAATGGGTTCCCTTCAGTATCATGCAGCATTAATTCCATTCATTATCACTATTCTGTTATTAGTAATTCAGTTAAAGCTAAAAATTATGAATGGAGGCAAATGGGTGATGTGGGCTTTTATTATTACCACTGGAATTACGCTGATACAATTTATTATCCGCCAGATTATTTTATTTACCTGACAGGTAATTTTATTGTTTTGTTTAATTTTTCACCTGAGATGTTTAAATAATAAATACCCACCTGGTAGTTATTCAGGTTAACAAATAAATTAATGGCATCTGATTTAAAATTACCGTAATCTTTTATCAGTTTGCCTGAGCCATCTACCACTCTAAAGTTTAATGTTTCGTAACCGTCTATTACACCGCTTAATAAAAATTGGTTTAAATCCAATGTTTTAAGAATTAAAGTGCCCTCCTCGTCTTGGGAAAGAATCTTAGTTACTATCATATCTGAAATAACAATAATGGATTTATAAGCAGTATCCTTGCAACCGGAATTACTCGTAGCAATTAAAGTAACTGTATAGTTCCCAGCTAAATTATAATTATAAGTAGGATCAGTACTAAATGAAAAGCCAAAGCTATCTCCAAAATCCCAAGAGTTACTTACAGCGTTTGATGACGAATTAGTAAAAGCTACCATACCGCTATTAGATAAATAAGTTGTATCCACAGAAGTAAATTGAGCTGATGCTATTTCCATAACATCAACTGTAAAAGTAGAATCATGATTATCACACTGTCCCACTGTATTAATTTCGAGCGAGTAATTACCACCAATAAGGTTAGACAAGGTATCCGCCGTATTTTTATTTAATGATGTTTTTAAAAGATTTCCGCTGCCATCTTTCCATAAATAATTCCAAGGGCCTGAATTATTTCCAACTGCTGTTATTTCTCCTGCATTTTGATCAACACACGTAGGCTGAGAAAGATTAGTAGTAATATCTAATGGATTGACTGTAATATTTAAAACAAAACGAGGATTAGAGGTAGTTGTAGTTAATGTAAAAACATAACTGGATGTTTTCAAATTGGTGGTTGTTCCATTAAATGAATCATATAATGAAATACACGCTCCGGTAGGAAATGAGTTGATGTTAGATGCATTAATTGTATAGGTTCCTGCATAACCGGTTGTTGTTTTTAAAGGCATTGTAAAAGAGGATGTGATGGGACTGACACCATTTATTTGAAAATCATTAGAGCCATTTTCCAACATTATCTGTGGCGCGTTTGGATCCTGCCCCGCCATTTTTATTGCGTCGTACTCAGCATCAAAACCATTGGTGGCACCAGACTGAATGTATAATACTGTTTCATCATGAAAAGAAGTTGGCCCGTTTAAATTTATTCTTAGTAATTGCAGAGAAGCTGTAATCTGAGAAGATTCGCTCGTTTTCAGAAAGGTGGGATTAGCTGCTGCTTTGTGTGATTCTAAAGCTGTTAAATTTGTAGAAGCCGTGCAGTGAACCTGGAAAGCCTGACACATGGGGATTGTATCGCTCATACCGCCTGAACTGCTCGAAGGACTACTGATGCCATTAACATAAGCAACTGAACCCCCGGCACCACCATTTAAATCAGTATTGTAACCATAAATAGCGTTATCAACATTAGGATTATTATTTCTCAACGAACTCCACAAAATAGGAGAAGGATAAGGGTTGTGAATTAAATTCCATCCATCATCAGTAATTAAGCCAGTAGTTGTTTTTGTTAAAGAGATCACGTTACTAAATTTTCTTACTGAGCCGGTAACATCAATAGTAATTGGAGTTGTAGAAGTTTGGCCATTTCCTAAATACACCCAATATCCTTTATTTTGAACGATTGGATTTGTGATTGATGAAATTGGAACATATGCTGTAGAAGCAGAATAAGATCCTGTGGCAGCCTCATTATAAGAATAAATAGATGTGAACCCGCCATTACTTCCGTTTGGACAAGAAGCGCATGAAATTGCGAAATTATCATTCCAAGACTGGAATGTTAATGCCGAAGAAATAGGCGTTCCTATTAATGCCCATCCGGTAGAGCCTCCCGGCGCAAACCTTTGAACCGTTACATTCCCAATAATGTCACCAGTTCCAGTTATTGGGGCAATTCTTGCCGTATTGGAAGCAGTTGAAATCATTGTAAACACTTGGGCATTTGTATTAAATGTGCCATTACTTAAGGTTAAAGCATTAATTAAATTCTGTGCGTTTCCTAAACTTGCGCCAGCGGCATTGTTAAGTGACAAATTATAAAAATTAGTAATACTCGTTCCTCCAATATTTTGAGCAACAGTACCATTAAAAAGCACCAGGCCTTTTTGGGTAGTAAGCGTACCGTTATTGGTTAAGTTACCTTTAACTGAAATTTGATTGTTAGTTGTATTTACATCCAGAAGCGAACCAGCATTAATCAAAACATTACTACCTGTTATGGCACTTAATAAAGTTTTGCTTCCTGAATTTGAAAAATCCAGATTATTAAATATTTCCCCGCCGGATTTAAAAATAGTTTGTGCTGTTGCGGCGTTAAAAAAGGTTGTTCCGGTGCCGGGCGAAAATGTTCCTCCATTATTTTTCCAATCCCCTGTTAATGAAATGCTAAAGCTATTTGAAGTTAAAATTCCTCCATTAATAGTTAATGTATTTCCTGTAATAGGACACAATAAAGATTTATTTCCGGCATTGGAAAAGGTGATGTCGTAAAACGTTTCTCCTCCTGCTTTCAGAATTGATTGCGCGGTAGTTCCGATAAATAATGTGGTGCCAGTTCCCGGAATAAATGTTCCTGCAATATTAGCCCAATTTCCAATTAAAGTGATACTGTTACTATTAGCAGTTAAGGTTGTTGCATTAATTGTGAGCGTGTTGCCACTAATGGCACTTAACAATGATTTATTCCCACTATTTAATAGAGTAATATTATTAAATGTTTCTCCGGTGGCTTTAAATATATTTTGCAATGTTGTTCCTATAAAAAAAACAGTTCCTGTTCCACCTGCAAATGTTCCTCCGTTATTGGTCCAGTCTCCTGTTAGGGTAATGCTATTACTCCCGGCTGTAAACGTTCCGGCATTAATGGTTACTGTATTAGCTGTGATGGCACTTAATAAAGTTTTATTTCCTGCATTTAAAAATGTGATATCATAAAATGTCTCGCCGCCTGCCTTTAAAATGGTTTGAGCTGTGGTTCCGGTAAATAACGTTGTGCCTGTTCCTGGAACAAAGGTACCGGCGTTATTGGCCCAGTTACCGGTTAATGTAATACTATTACTATTAGCTGTTAATATTGTCGCGTTAATGGTCAATGTATTTCCATTGATCGCACTTAGTAAAGCCTTGGTTCCAGTGTTGGAAAAAGTAATGTCATTAAATGTTTCGCCACTTGCTTTAAAAATAGTTTGAGGCGTAGATCCATTAAATAAAACAGTTCCGGTTCCGCCAACAAAAGTACCTCCGTTATTTATCCAGTCTCCTGTTAGTGTAATGCTGTTACTATTTGCCGTTAAGAAACCAGCATTGATGGTTAAAGTGTTTCCGCTGATGGCACTTAAAAGTGATTTATTGCCGGTGTTGGAAAAGGTAATATTATTAAAAATTTCACCACCGGATTTGAAAATTGTTTGTCCTGCGGTGCCGGTAAACAAAACAGTATTGGTTCCCGGAGTAAATAATCCTGTATTATTTGCCCAGTTACCAGTCACAGAAATATTATAATTATTTGCAATTAAAGTGGCAGTATTAATCGTTAAGGTATTACAGCTGATTGCACTTAATAACGATTTGGTTCCTGCGTTTGAAAAAGTAATGTTATTAAAAGTTTCGCCGCTTGCTTTAAAAATAGTTTGAGGCGTGGCTGCGGTAAATAAAACAGTTCCGGTTCCGCCAACAAAAGTTCCTCCGTTATTTGTCCAATTTCCTATCAGAGTAATACTATTGCTATTAGCGGTTAATGAACCTGCATTAATGGTTAATGTGTTTCCGCTGATAGAACTTAAAAGTGATTTATTACCCGAATTTAAAAAAGTAATATTATAAAAGGTTTCACCGGCTGCTTTAAATATACTCTGAGGAGTTACACCTGTAAAAAAAACAGTACCTGTTCCACCAACAAAAGTTCCTCCGTTATTGGTCCAGTCACCTGTTAAAGTAATAGTATTACTGTTTGCTGTTAGTGATCCTGCATTAATGGTTAATGTATTTCCGTTTATGGGACATAGTAAACTTTTATTTCCAGCATTTAAAAATGTGATATTATAAAAGGTTTCCCCTCCTGTTTTTAAAATGGTTTGAGTTGTTGTTCCGGTAAATAAAGTAGTTCCTGTTCCCGGATTAAATGTTCCGGCGTTATTGGCCCAGTTACCGGTTAATGTAATACTATTACTATTTGCTGTTAATATTGTTGAGTTAATGGTTAAAGTCTTTCCGCTGATCGCGCTTAATAAGGATTTGGTTCCAGTGTTTGAAAAAGTAATGTCATTAAATGTTTCGCCGCTTGCCTTAAATATAGATTGCGTAGTAGTGCCCGTAAAGAAAACCGTACCCGCACCCGCAGCAAAAGTTCCACCGTTATTTGTCCAGTCTCCTGTTAAAGTAATACTATTACTGTTGGCAGTTAAAGATCCTGCATTAATGGTTACTGTATTAGCAAGGACAGCACACAGAAGTGTTTTATTTCCGGAATTGGAAAAAGTGATATTATTAAAAACCTCCCCAATGGCTTTAAAAATCGTTTGACCTGTAGTTCCTGTAAAAAAAACAGTACTGGTTCCGGGAGTAAATAATCCTGTATTATTTGCCCAGTTACCAGTCAAAGTAATGTTATTATTATTCGCGATTAAAGTGGCAGTATTAATAGTTAAGGTATTACAGCTGATTGCACTTAATAATGATTTGTTTCCTGCGTTCGAAAAAGTAATGTCATTAAAAGTTTCGCCGGTTGCTTTAAAAATAGTTTGAGGGGTGGCTGCAGTAAATAAAACAGTTCCGGTTCCGCCAACAAAAGTTCCTCCGTTGTTTGTCCAGTTTCCTGTTAATGTAATGCTATTGCTATTTGCCGTTAAAGAACCGGCATTAATAATTAATGTATTTCCACTAATAGCGCTTAAAAGTGATTTATTGCCTGTGTTTGAAAAGGTAATATTATTAAAAATTTCTCCGCCGGATTTGAAAATAGTCTGAGATCCTAATCCATTGAAAGTAACAAGAGCTGATCGTGGAACAAAAGTTCCTACGGTGTTTACCCAGTTGCCACCAACAGATATATTAAAATTACTTATTGAAACATCCAATGTACTTGTTGTTATAGACATGTTACCACCTACAATTGTACTGACACTAAATGTTTTTGTTCCTGATGTAGAAGCAGACAAATGATAATAACTACCATCAGTTGGATTCCTGATAGTTTGATTACCCGCTAAAGAATAATTTACTGTATTACCAATAGCAGAAGCATTAAAGTTTGTAACTGATAAACTTGGGGACAGTACTGCTAAATTCAAAACGCCTGTAGGTCCTTGGGCCCAAGTTCCGGCACCGATTAAACTTCCGTTTATTGTTAAAGAAGTATTATTATTAGTATATGTTCCAGTACAGGTAACATTACTAAAAGTGATAGCGCTTGTTCCGCTAATGGTTTTACCGGCTCCTGTTAAAGAGTATGTTCCTGCATTTGCGTTAAACATACCATTAACAGTTACGTTTCCTCCTATATCCCAGCTTTCGGCAACACCACAGCTAAAAGAACCGGCAGAAGTAACAATCAAATCTTTCAATGTTTTTGTTCCGCCTATGGTTGAAATATTTAATGCAGCGGAAAGGCTGCTAGTACCAGCAACGGCAAGCTGTGAATTACCAATATCATTAATGCCACCGAGTACCAGGAAATTACCTGCCACATTAAAAATTGGAATTCCGGCTCCCAAAATATTACCTCCTAACATGGTCAAATTTCCTGCTATACTATAGGTTTCACTAATAGTACTATTAAGTTTGCCTCCCGCATTTATAACCAAATGATTAATGGTATTATTTCCGGCATTACTATTATCTTCCAAAACCGAAGTAATATATACGGTATTATTACATGTAAAATTACTATTTCCGAAATTTAATGTTCCGGTACTAACTGTTAAATTATTATTTACAAGTGTAGCTCCACCAGTACTAACAATTCTTGTTGCTGATGCTGTAATTAAATTAAAATAAGTAGATAGAGTATTAGGAAGAGCTGAGTTAGCAGTTGTTACATTCCAAATGACGGTTCCAATTCCGGGAGTAAACGTTTGGAATTTAGTAGACCATGATGCTCTTATTTGTAAAAAACCCCCATTGGTCATATCAATTAAGCTTCCGGCTTTTGCAGAAGAAAGATCGGTTACGCTTAATGTATTAGTTCCTAATACCGGCCAATTTATTGTTCCAGCAACCGTATTGCCATTACTTAATGACCCATAAGCGAGATTATTCGCCGCATTATCAAAAGTGCATGTGCCGTTTATAAATAAATTATCTCCTGCCACAGGCAAAGAGCCGCCCCATTTTGTTGCGTCGCTAAAATTACCCGGACCAGTAAATGTTTTATCCGCTGAAAAAACAATGAAATAAGAGAAAAAACTGAGGAGAAGAATCGTATATTTTTTTTTCATAATCATAAAAGAGTTAGAAATGTTTTCCGAAACTAATCCTAGTTTCAATCCCCATTAAAATTAAACTAAAGATATAATAATATATTACAGATGTAAGATTTTTAACACTTTTGAACATATATACACAAGCCGACTAATCTGTTTAGATTGGGGCTTTTAATTAAGTCGTGAATGGTTAATTAAAGTTTATCGATAAGAATAAACCTTAAGTCTAAAACAATTTATTAAATAGGACTATTTTCCTATTTTAAAAATTAGGGTTCGTTTTTAACTATTTATTTTGCTTTTTTCAATAAATCAAAATCACTCTCATATTTAAGAAGTTCTGCAAATTTGAATTTATTTTCTTTCATAAAAAAGGTGGTTAAAATAACGGTGGTTATAAAATATGAAAGGCAAGCTACAAAACTGGCTCCCAACAATTGATCAATAGAAATAAAATACCGGCTAAAACAAATTGTAGTCAATAACCCGCAACTGTTGGCAAATAGTAATATTTTTTGTTTGCCCATGCCTGCAAAATAGTGACTTAAAATTGTGGCAAAGCTAATTAGCAAAATCCCCGGGGATAAATAAAGCATCACAGTTTTAACATGTATAAAATCTTCTCCAAGCAGGTACACAAAAAACTCTTTGGGGATAAAATAAAGAACAATTACACAACACAAGCTCAATAAAAAACAAATCTTAGCTAAAAGAAAGGTTATTCTTCCATTGTTTTCAGGATCTTTTGCATTGGCTATATGGGTTAAAATAATGGGTGATACACTGCCGCTAATAATCCAAACAGATTCGATCAGGGTGGTTGCGCTTGAATAAATCCCGACCAAAATC
>JANPOX010000281.1:0-3610 GCA_031428235.1 Bacteroidia bacterium
ATGTGGTAGATGTTTACCGCGGAATTCATAAACCACTTAAAAATTTCTGGCATTACCAAACTTACATTTTAATGTTTCCTAAATTAATTGCAGGGCCAATTGTTCGTTACCATGATATTGCAGATCAGATCACAGACCGCGAAAAAAATTATACGGCAGATGTAAAGCTGAGTGGCTTTTATACCTTTTGCATTGGACTTGCCAAAAAAGTGATTATCGCTAACACTATTGGAGCTCAGGCTGATGATGTTTTTAAATTGGATGCATTGCACATTGATTCAGCAGCAGCATGGGTGGGCGCAATCGCCTATACGTTCCAGATCTATTTTGATTTTAGCGGTTACAGCGATATGGCTATTGGTTTATGTAAAATCATGGGCATCAGGATTCCGGAGAATTTTAATAATCCCTACCTCTCTTCCAGCATTACTGAATTCTGGCGCAGATGGCATATGACTTTGGGTGCATGGATGAAAAACTATTTATACATACCTTTAGGTGGCAACAAAGTAGATTCCAATGCAAAGCTGTACCGCAATTTATTGATCGTGTTTTTATTATCAGGTTTATGGCACGGTGCAGCATGGACCTTTATTTTCTGGGGAGCATTTCATGGTTTATTTTTAGTTCTCGAACGTTTGTTCCTTTTAAAAGTGTACAACAAAACAGGAAAATTCATCTCTACCATTATTACTTTTTTAATTATAGTAGTTGGTTGGGTGTATTTTAGAGCAGAAACTATGGCACAAGCAAATCATATAATAAAAGCCATGTTCAGCTTTAATTATGCTGATGGTAAATTTGCATTGCACAATGATTTTTATTTCTCATTATGCCTTGCGGCTATATTTTCTTTCTTTGCCTGTACTCAATTTACTAAAAAAATTCAAGCAAAAGTTTACGGAGAAAACCACACAGCTGTTTCTAATACTGCGATGTTAAGTATTAGTATTTTACTATTTTATATTTCTTTAAGCTATATCGCTGCCCTTGATTTTAATCCATTTATTTATTTCAGATTCTAGTATGAAAAAGAAAACATATAATGGATTTGTGCTGATTGCTTTTGCGGCGATCATTTACCCCATGATAGCAGGTTTATTAAAAAAAGATAATAAACCAAATCTCACGGGCATTGTAATCAATAATGTAAAACCGGATTCTTTATTAAAACAGGATAAAGGCATGTGGTTCAGTGGAGAATATCAGTCTTTAAAAGATGATTATAATAATGATCACTGGGCTTTTAAAGAATTATTTGTGCGGCTTAATAACCAATTTTATTATAAGGCTTTCAACCAAATTAGGGTGAACTCTTTTGTATTGGGCAAGGAAAATTATGTATTCAGTGAAGGCTATATTTTTTCGGCATTTGGTGATGACTATATTGGTGAACAAAAAATTATCAGCAAACTTGAAAAAGCAAAAGTAGTTCAGGATTCTTTAAAAAGGAAAGGCATTGATCTGCTCTTGGTTTTTGCACCGGGCAAAGGTGAATATTGTATAGAACAAATTGAAGATAAATATAAGCATGTGCCACAACAAACCAATTATGAATCCTATAGTGCTAATGCTAAAAAACTGGGACTGAATGTACTTGACCTTAAAGCTTATTTTCAAAAATTAAAACCAACAACACCTTATCCATTATTTCCTAAATTCGGCCACCACTGGAGTTATTATGGAGAATGTTTAGCAGTAGATACAATTATAGGGCATATTGAAAAATTACATCACTGTGACCTACCGGATATTGTGTGGAATAAAATTGATGTGGTGGATAGTGCCCGCAGCCGCGATGCTGATGTACTTAAAAGCATGAACCTTTATAGGAACCCGCAACAAAACATGAAATTGGCATACCCTGATATAATGTTTGAACAAGACTCGATCAAAAATCAAACAAGGGTTTTAACAATCTCCGATAGTTATTGGTACGGCCCGGTTTATATGGGTGTTGGGCAAAATTGTTTTGCAGGCGGACAATTTTGGTATTACTATAATAAGATAATTCCGAACCCGAGCCCAACCGAAAAAATAGAAGTATGGCAACTTGACTTAAAACAAAATATAGAAAGTAACCAGGTAATCATGTTATTATATTCTGATGGAAATTTACCTAGTTTCGGAAATACTTTTATTGAGGACGCCTATGAACTATACACTAACCCGAAGGCTTACTATGCGAGAGTTGAGAGAACAAAAAACATTAAGCAATTTGAAAAACAGATTCGCGAGAAGCCGATTTTATTAAAAAAATCAACAAAAAAATCTCAGGACCTTCAAATTCCCTTAGATTCTGCAATTAAGTTGGATGCAATGAAACTGGCAGGAGTACTTTAAAGATAAAGCCGGAAAATTAACGCAATACTTACCCTCTTGTATTTTCTAAAAAACAAAGTTTTCAACATGGAATTTAATTTTTAACAGTATAAATTATTTATTTTATGATTTTTGCATTCAACGGCAAATAATTCATTTGAATAATTTGCACAAACATTATTCCTGTTAGCGTTCAGGCCATCACATTTATTAAAAATAATTGATTACTGTATTCCGAAATTGCTAACCTTTATCATTTTAGAAAAAACAAACTGCTTGATAAAGCCATTATTTAAATCTGTAACATTATTTTTTAATCTGTAAAGATAGCCTTTGTACATTTGAAATAATGGAAGTAATTAAAGATAAACAAACCTATAAAGGCGTATTAGCAGACTTTTCTTTTGATGAGGATGGTATTTTGCATATTGTATCTAAAGATGGTGTCAGATCCATCGAAACCTTAAAAGAAGACCTGTTAATGGTCAAAAAAATTGTAGGGAATAAAAAGGTTTGTATGATTATCGATAATTCTTTTACCAAAGCTTATGATTTTGAAATGATTCAATTTACCATTAAGGAATATCCTAAATTATTTAATGCAGTGGCCTTTGTTCCCAACTCTCCTATTGGAAAAATGATTAGTTCCATTTTGGCAACACTAAATCCCGTCAATTCGATACCAATTGAAATGTTTGAAGATAAAAATGCCGCGAGGAAATGGATCAGTCAGTACATGTAATCATCGTTTAGCTATCAATATTTTTTATTTAAATGATTTCATACAAACTAATCATTAATTATTATTAGGACCGATGGAAATTTAAAACCTTCTAAACTATAAATAAAACCCGTCCTCTATAAACAAGACCCGCTCCGCCCATCTCCAAAGGATAGGGACTTAGAACCTTGATTTTATAAGCTGTTGTAGATGTTTTAAGTTTTTTTATTCGAATAAACAGGATTAATTATTGTTAATTGAAAGGTTGATGTTGCATTCTTTTAATAGTTTTGTAAAAACAACCGTATGAAAAAATTAATCATTCTCTTTATTTTACCTTTTCTGTTTATGGGTTTTAAACCAGTACCCTCTTCGTCTTCTATCGAAATCTTTAATAAGGATGCCAAAAAGTTAGCCGAACATTACAGGCAAAGGGTTTTAAGAGGAGAAAGTATGAGTTCACTGGCCAGGTTATACAGTGAAGATCCCGGATCAGCTGCTAATGGCGGACAATATGATGGTATAATACGTGGACAAATGGTGCCTGAATTTGAAAATGTAGCATTC
>JANPOX010000282.1:0-2119 GCA_031428235.1 Bacteroidia bacterium
CCAACCGCACAGGCATAAGCATAAGAGGGAACAGCCACATACCATTTTTTGGTGGAGAGCGTTAAGGCCGTGGCCGTGGCAAAAGCTGTAGAGGTATGCCCCGATGGAAAAGAATATATTCCGGAATGTGTTCTTTTTACAATATCATTTGGGTATTGTTCGTAAGGCCGTGGGCGGTTAATGGCATATTTTAAGCCTGTGGTTAATAGAAGATTTAAACCAATGGCAGCACCTGTTTTTACACCATTACGCATCATCACTTTGTCATCATTAATATAACCGGTGAGAAACAAAGTGCCGGGCGCAGCCACCATTACCGGGTAAATAGAGGCTGAAGTAATGCGCATGGTTTTGTCCCAGTTAGGATGCTCATTTTGATTGATCTTGCGCAACATCGAAAAATCAAGCGATTGCGCACTAATAGCAAGTGACAAAAAAGTGAGTATGATGCTGCAGAAATTTCTCAATCTAAAAATTTTATCAATGCATAAGTAACAGGTAATACTAAAAGAAAAAACACATATAAGAACATTAACGCTATTTTTCCGAATGTTTTAATATCTCTGATAAAAGGTGTTTCTAAAATGGATACCACATGTTGTATCAATCCTACTTCCAACACTGAGTATTTATGGATTCCTGCCTGTATGCCGGCATAACGTTTAGTAAAAGAAAGTAAAATACAATCGCGGATCAGCCAGTAGCTCGCATCTTTTAAATGATCATAATCAGTTACATAATTAATGTGTTCCTGATCGAGGTACTCTCTGATTTTTTGATTTTTAATTTTCATGATCAGTTCAAATACCATAAAAGCCGGAATCACTAATAATACAATGCTTTGAGAGAGAATAGCGAGCAAGGTAATAATGATAATAGAGATGATAGTGAATACAATACCAATCACATAGTTTTGATGTATAAATAATGTTTCCAGTAACTTACCTCCGTCAAGAGGAGCAAAAGGCAGGAGGTTAAATAAGTTGAGGATAAAAAAAATGTTGCCCAGCATTTCAATGCGAGGATTGGGATAATAAATATTACTCATCAATAAACAGAATCCGATAATGATTCCTGGCAAAGGGCCGGCAAGAATCACCACACTCATTTGCCGCTGAGAGATGACTGTTTTTTTTCCGGTTACAAATGCACCAAGTAGGGGCAGTACGAAAAGTTTGACATTTGTATAATTAAAAAACTTCATGGCAAAAAAATGTCCCATCTCATGTATCATTAATGCCACCAGTAAAGCGGCTATATATATGATATCCTGATCAAAGATCACATAAAATAAAAAGGCATAAATGAGAAGGCTGAATAATGATTTTCTTACCCAGTTCTTTTTATCCTCCACCAAAACTGGTTTAGGAAGCACAGGTGCTTGTTCGCCTTGTGTGTTATTTTCGTTAGTATGTTCAGGTTCCACTATTTATAATGCTGTTTTGTAAAAAATAAATTAAAAATCCCGCCATATACCCAGCAAGCGCCAACAATGAAATATTTTTTAAATACCAGTTAAAACTTATTTGTTGTATTCCCATAACGGCTACACCGGCTGCACTGCCAATAATTAAACAGCTTCCACCGGTACCGGTAGCATAGGCTATCATTTGCCAAAATTCATCATCGAGAGGGAAATCATACATGCCCAATGTTGCAGCCAATAAAGGCACATTGTCTACAATGGCAGAAAGTAAGCCAATTATGACTGAAATTATTTTAAGATTTCCAATTTTCTCATTTAAGAAAACTGCTACGTCTTGTAAAACATGTATCTCCTGCAAACAAGCCACTGCCAATAAAATTCCGAGAAAAAACAATACGCTTGGAACATCTGTTTTTGTGATGGCATGCACCACCGAAAATTTATCTTTTTCAAATTGGTCCTTTTTTTTATGAATTAATTCTGTAACGATCCACATGATTCCAAGTCCGAATAATATTCCCATGTATGGCGGAAGATGTGTGATGGTTTTAAAAACAGGAACAAATAAAAGGCAACCAAGGCCTAAGAAAAATATAAGAGTCCGCTCCCTTTTTGAAATTTCACTTTCTTTTTTAAGCACCATACCAGCCACATGTCCTTTTATTCGCTTCATGCTTAAAGCTAATGGAACTA